>DUKX01000243.1:11031-11161 GCA_013329085.1 Methanofastidiosum sp.
TGTCTGTTAAGATAGGTATAATTGACTATGGAATGGGAAACTTAAAGAGTGTTTACAAAGCCTTTAAATTTCTTAAAGCAGATCCTATTTTTATTGATAAAGAAGAGGATTTTGATTGTGACGGTTTAAT
>DUKX01000041.1 GCA_013329085.1 Methanofastidiosum sp.
GTGGCGCTAAATATCGCCGATAACTCCGGCACAATGGATGAACTCAGAGATAAGTTGAAGAGCGAAATACTGAGGGCTCAAAAGAGTGTCTTCGGCGAGAAGGTAAGAGGGTACCACAGGAACTACGTCAAGAGCATGGCGGTAGTTTTGAAGATAGCAGAAAAATGCGAAAGTAAGGAGGCGTTCATAACAACGGTAGAGGATGTCTTAATTGATAAGCTAAAAGATGCCGAAGTGTAATATTTTTTATTTATCTTTCCTTTAGCTCTTTTTTTAGTTTCTCTAATTCTAAAAGTTTTCTTTCCACCTCATCAAGCTTCTGCCTAACGGACTCTTTTACAAAGTCCGCCCTTGATGTGTAGCCAAGATCAGTTTCTTTGACTATATAGTCAATTCTTTTCAATAGCTCTTTTGGGAGGCTTGCCCCCTGATGCTCTTTTGCCATAGGGCCACTATAGATAATCTGCCGCCTGATATATAAAAATTTCGTTACATATGTTCGAAAATACAATATACCTATCGAAAATCTTTTACTCAGACGCCTACCTTTTGGTATGTAAATACGTCATATATGACGTATTTATAGGGCGAAAGAGCGGTGTAACGATGCGACACCCACGAACACCCATAGGAACCCGTCGCATTTTTTCTGTTCCCGCTCCGCCAATCCAGGAGGTCTGGAGTTTGCTGTCAGATGAAAAGAAAAAAGAGTTGATGGAAAAGCTTGGTGTAACTGAAGAGGAGTTTGCCGGGCTTGTAAAACGAAAGAGTGATGAAAAGAATGTTACCCCGAACGGGGCGAAGCTTCTGTTGTATTATGAGGCGTTCAACAAACCTAAGGGCGTTGACACGACGCTAGAGAATTTCTCAAAGCCGAAAGAAAATAAAGAGGATAAGGATGATCTTTTTGAGGACGCATCAACGTATCTTTGTCAGTATGCAGCCATAAATCACAAGAACGAGCCGGACTGGCTTGATAGGAAGCTTGAACTTCAGATGAAGTTCTCCAAGAACGAATCACCTGAAGAGGCGGCCATGCTCTTGGCATATGCCTATGGCTGGAGGGATGGAGAGCCGCTCCCCCTGTCAAGTTTCAAGTCCAAACCAAAAATAAGGCCAGACTGCATTTCTCTTGATAGCCTTCTTTCAAAGATCAATGACGAGGGAAGAATTGTTTTTCTGAATGCAACAGTGAACAGGGTCTCAAACTCAAGGGAGAATGAGGGTGCCATAAGGCTAAGGACTACGGGCATCGAGATAACTGATGACAAGGACAAGATATGGGTCAACTGCCATGACACAAAGCCCTTCACCTCAAAGAAGAGCGGGAAGCTGATACCTGGGAAGTTCCTATCGACAAAGGCGCAGCTCAAAAGGACTGATCTCATAGGCTCACTTGTCTTGTTTTACAACATCGATGCCAAGATAACAAAGAACGGCGATCTTAGCCTGAACACCGGGCCCTACTCAAACTTTTCATATGAAAAGGCAGAAGGCAGTTCACCCCCTTTCGAGGAAAACGCATGAGGGCAGTTTCAACAATCTTTGAGCCCGAGCCATTTTCAAGAGAGAATGGGGCAGAGGGTGAGGAGGAGTTCCTGGGCCACTGCTTGAGGAAAGATCTTAATGTCAGGCTATCCCTTGGCCCTTATTCTAACTGTGACTTCAAGGTATGCGGCAAGAGGATTGATGTCAAGACAATCTCAAATGACTCTGGCCCGTCCCCTGATTACAACGTCAACGTCCCGTCGTGCCAGGTGTCCTTGGAGCAGGATCTGTTTGCATTTGTATTCCACGATAGATCCAAAGGGACCTACACTATTGCGGGGGCTATCGACAGGCCAACTCTCCTAAGAAATGCTAGGTTCATGAGAAAGGGCTTAACAGAAAGAAACGGCGAGTTTAGTTACAAATGTGACACCTATGTCATGAAGGTCAAAGAGCTTTTGCCAATTGAAGCATTCGTATTGCCAAAGATTTCGGAGTGAATAAGATTGATTCTACACTACACTTTGGCCCCATTTTACTTACGGGTTACTTACAAAGTGCCATTTTTAGGGCCAAAACTACCAGAAGCCTGTCATACAAAACCCCTGTTTTTGGCCCTATTTTCATACAACTGTAATTTAAAACCCCGTTTTTCGCCTATTTTGTATGACAGCCAAAATACAAAATGGCCCTTTTTGCCCCTATTGTCATACACTTGTATTTTTTTAGGGGTGTTTTTGCCCTTTTTGTATGACAAAAAATCAGGGACAGGGGGCGAAAAATGATGAATAACGGCACTTTGAGATACGGCAAGAGGCTTGTCCAAGGCTGGGTCCCTGGCGAACTGGTAGAGAAGGCGCTTGGTATCTCAAAAAAGAGGATATCGGAGACATTGATCGAGGCCCTGACCCAGTATGTCAAAAACAACAGATCAGAGCTTGAATTGCTGGAAAGCCAATATGAAAGCGCTATTTTGGAAGCTACGAGATTAAAGGCCAAGATTGATGAATTGACCAAGACTAATCTAAAAGAAACAAAAATAGAGATTGATAAGAGCATTGGCCCTAAAAATAAGCATATTGAAAGGCAATTAAGCGAAAAAGAGCGCAATGAAATCTGGGAAGGCAAGATTAAACCTCTTCTAAAAAAGAAGATATCTGAGTTCGGCATTGACAGCGTCTTAACAGATGAGCGGCTGCTTACAAACTTCTCAAAAGGTCTTGGCATTTCCACTGGAGAATTGAAAGAAAAGATCTCCACTGAATGGGGTGTAGTGTAGTGTAGTGTAGTATGTAGTATAGTAGTAAGTAAGTAGTAAGTAAGGAGGAAAAAATATTGGCAAAAAGTATTGATGTTATGGAAAAAAGGCAGATGGATTTACTGCCAACGCTATCAAGAGAGGAGCTCTACGGCTTTGGGATTATTGATATTTCTGAGATGATCATGTCAATTGAGCATGCAATTAATTATGCTGAAGGGTACAGATTTTTGCTTTTGTGTTTTGGCAATGAAGGATCATCTGATAAGGCAAAGATGATCATGAAAAGCATGGAAGATTATCTAGAGCTAGTCAAGGACGTTTACAGATTCAAAGTCAATGAGAAAAAGAAAAGGATGGCTTTTTTGAAAGGAGAATTTGTTAGAGGTTGAAATATGGAAAACAATAAAGCAGAATCAAAAATCCGGACTGTAAATTTTTATCTAGAGAATAGAAAATGGCTTGAAGAAGTCGTTAAATTTGGTGACGATTACTCCCAGGCCATGGCAATTGAAATAATAAAGAAAGCAAAGAAAATCTTAAATCAAAATTAATTTTTATTTTTCCCATATCCAAAAGAGATTTTGATATTATTATGCATTATTATCAGAAAATTACTTTAGATTATCTCAGCAGCTTCTAAATATTTGTTATCTTCCAGTAGCTCGATTCCACCAACTTTCAATATTTGTTTCTCTGGAGAAAGCAAAACTACTTTATTTGAAATCTTCTTTACAAAATCTATTTCATGTGTTGACAATATCATTGTTCCATTGTATTCTTTTAAAAATTCTATTATTTTTTTCCTTGTTTTCCCATCAATATTTGAAGTAGGTTCATCTAATATCAATAGTTTGGGATTTAACTGGAGGACACATGCTAACGCTACCCTCTTCTTTTCTCCACCACTAAGTCTAAAAAGGGGCTTCTCGTATAATTTTTCTATCCCAAAATAATTGGCATTTTCAGTGATTAGATTTTTGGCATCTTGAATGGTAAATCCCAATTGTATTGGAGTGTAAAGCAATTCGTCTTCAACAGTTGGATTGAATAAAAAATCATCGGGATTCTGGAATAGAAATCCTATGTTTTTTCTAAAATNNCATTTTTCTCGAATATTTTTATATCCCCCGACATAGGCTTAACAAGCCCTGCAAATATTTTTAGTAGAGTCGATTTGCCGCTTCCATTAGAACCTAGCAATACAACCCTTTCAGATTCTTTGATGTTCAAACTAAAATTTTTAATCCCTACTGTTTTGTCTGGATAAACATATTCTAGATTTGTTGCTTCAATTATGTTCAAATTATCATCCATCCTATTGTCACAAATGCAACGAAAGAAATAAAAATGAAGTTAGGTATAAGATTGAATTTTGAAGATTTAAACGAGTACATGTTATTATTATATCCTCTTGAGATTCTTACAAGATGAATATTTTCTCCCCTCTCATAAACTTTAATAAAAAACATGCCTAAGAGTTCTCCCCCTTCATTCCATATCTTTCTATAGCTTTTATTATTGAATCTCCTACTTTCTCTTGCAACTAAAAGTCTGTATAATTCATTAAATATTAAGTATGTGTAGCTGTAAGTAAAAGAAAAAGTGAGAATCAATATCTCAGGTATTTTATAAAATCTTAGAGTTACAAGTATTTCTCTAAATGGTGTAATCAATGTGAATATGGTCAAAAAAGAAATTGCAAGGCATACCCTAAATGTAAACAAGAGCGCATATTCCAATGAAGATAAAAAAACTTGAGGCAGCATTATTGTGAATATAAACAATGGCATTAAACCAACTCTTCTAGTATATGAATTGAGTGGAACCTTGGATATAATTATTAATAAAAACAAATTAAAAAAAACAAAGAAAAGTTTGTTAGGTGAAAATGTATTGATACTAAGTAATACTAGAATTAAAAATCCTATTAATCCTATCCTTGTATCAACTAGTCTTATCGGGCTTTTTACGTTTTCTTGAATAAAAAAAACTTCAAAATATTGTGAAGCACTTTTTAAAAGTGCTTCTATTGGTTCGTATTTCAATTGTTTCTACCCTTTATTGCCATGGTAATTCCTAGCATGATTATAAGGGTTACTGCAGATCCCACTAACCCTGCCAAAAAGGTTCCAGCAGGCGAATCTATTCCGGGTACTGAATAGTCAGGAAGGATGCCGCCATAAATTGGATTTTCTTCCGCCCCAAGATGTTCTGCAGATTTTTCCAAAGGTTCTGAATATCCCACGACATCCGCTGCTATAGCGAATAGGGGAGATAGAAGTATTGCTACAAAGATTACTAGAAATGCTTGTTTATGTTCCATAATAAAATTTTTGAAGTTCATCTTTTCTCACCTTTTGCCATAGTTTTTCCCTTATTGGAATTGTATAAGATGTCGCCACGATTTTTTTCAATGTAGGCTACAATAGAGACAGTTATTAAACCTTCGATTATCCCCAATGCGCCGTGCCATATTCCCATTATGGGAACTGTAGTACCTATTGAGTATTGGAAAGTGGAAGATAACCCTGTGGCTATTCCAGTATTGATTGCACCTAATGTTATCCCAATCCAGCCTGCAACAAAAGCGGCTATTTTTGTATTTTTCTTACTTAGAGCTCTATAGATATAATATGCCACGAACACATCAACGATTGCCATACTGAATAGATTAGTTCCCAAAGCAGTTATACCGCCGTCTCCAAATACCAATGCTTGAATTGTTATAACAGATGTCATGGCGATACATCCTAAAAATGGGCCTAAAATTATTGCTGCAACGGCACCACCAACAAAATGCGCAGAAGTTCCTCCAGGAATTGGCCAATTAAGCATTTGTGCTGCGAATATTCCAGCGGCAACTAAACCTGCTATAGGTACTCTTTTTTCGTCTATACCGTCTTTTTTTATTTTGTAAATACATATTCCAATGACAATAGCAGTAAGTACATAGTATACAACTGCTATGTTCATGTCTAAAAATCCGTCAGGTATGTGCATTTTATTCCTCCGTGTTACTAATTTCAAATTAGTAACACTTGATTAGGATAGCCTAAAGTTTATAAGTCTTTTGTAGAAACTAATGTAAAATTTTTTCTATTGTTTTGTTTCATTCAATTAAGTTTTATTCAGAACTTTCCTGCCATTTTTAGCCTTGGGATTTGTTCTTGTAGGAAAGCGCCGAGGAAGGGATTTGAACCCTTGTGGTGGCGAGCACCAACGGTTTTCGAGACCGCCGCCTTACCTAGCTAGACTACCTCGGCCTAAAATGGTATTCTGAAATTCTTTCCAGCGTAAGCTGCACTTTCTCCTAGATATTCTTCTATCCTTAGTAATCTATTGTATTTTGCACAACGTTCGCTTCTTGAGGGAGCTCCTGTTTTTATTTGTCCAGATGAGATCCCAACAGCAATATCTGCTATCA
>DUKX01000139.1 GCA_013329085.1 Methanofastidiosum sp.
CACCAGGTAATAATGCTTCTTCTACAATATCTATTGGCTTTAATCCTTTTTTAAGTGCTGCTACTACTAGCTTTTCAGTTGTCTCTGCATCGCCTATCATGACTGCTCTTGTCATCTCGGCAAGTTCGGCCTTTGCTGGTGTGAATTTCTTTATGATTTCTTCTTTACTCATCGCAACGACTTTTCTCTTTACTTTCTTTGGCTCACATGCTTCTACCATGGCTCTTATGTTTTTGTTTGGAGTCATTGGTGGTGTACCGCATGCCGGAGAAAGAATATCTACTCCATCTGCAATATCTCTAAGTGATTGTGTGTAAACATGTTCAGGAGAACCCATCATAACGACTGGAATTGTTTCCAAACTTCCAACGAGTGTAATTCTGTCTCCGAGACCCATAACTGCTTCCTTAACTGATGTCCCAGGGGCCTCAAATGAGAATGCGTCAAAGCCGGAGTGTGGAATCCTGTCCATGTACCCTCTTGTGTCACCACAGATATGTAAGATGGACATAGCATCTTTTGTTTCCTTTGTCATCCTCTTGTATCTTGGTTCAAGGAAATACTGGTAATCTTTTGGATCAAGTAAGTCTCCTGATGCTGTTGGATCAGGCATGTAGAATCCGTCTGCTCCACTTGAATCAATAGAGTTTCTAATAATCTCAATACAAAGGTCAGTACAAATATCAAGACAAGCTTCAAACTTTTTTTCTTCTTGCTTTGACCACATTAATATTTTGTCAACGCCCCAGAGGTGACCTGCAATTGTCATTGGACCTGTAACAGTTCTAAAAACAGGAACAAGTTTTTCATATTTTTCAACTAAAATCTTAGTTGATCCTTCAACTATGGGATTTCTTCCTTTAGATACAACATCTTTTGGCATGTTGTATTTTGTTGGATCCGTATCTGTTAGTGCATGTTTTAATACTGATGGATGTCTAAGATCTGTTCCAAGATCTATTTCTGCTCCAAGCATAGTTGCTTCCGATACCAAGTCATTGTGGGATATGAGTAAATCTAATCCCCAGACTTCATATCTTCCTGCTTGGAATTGTGCCATAACCTTTGGATCGGTCTGACATGCTGGCCAAGTAACATTTGTTGAAGCCATTAATTCTTTACAAAAATTTGAAAGTACTATAGTAGGTGTTCTGTCAACACGGCCACCGGCCATAGCTGACATGAATCTTCTATATGGTGTCATTTCTCTTAATGCCAAATAATCTCCTCCTTTATGTAGTCAACCAATTAAAAATAGGTTAACTTACCCAATTGTTCCTTTTGATTAATTAATAAAAGGTTTTTCATGGATGGTCTAGCCATCCACTTATTTAATCAGCATTAATGGTGACATAAAATTTTAATTTAAAAGAAAAAATATAGGATAAACTATAAAAATATTATTTCTTTTTTGGTTTTTCAGCCTTAGCAGCATCTGGAGAAGCGCTGTATCTAAATGGTGTTGCAATTGGAAGGCCGAGCTCTTTTATTAACATCATTGAAAATACGTAGCATTTTGCGTTTATTCCATTTATGACTTCATCAAAAAATGCTGTGTCAAGGGTCTTTTTACCTTCCCACTGTTCAACGATTTTTTTTCTGAACTCTTCCCCTTCTTGGTAGTAAACGTTTCCTTTAATGCTTGCGCTGCCTACTTCAGGTTCGTACTTTGAAAGGAAATCAAACTCAACATCTAACACGTTTATTCTTCCGCTAGGCCCGGAAAGCTGCATTTCTTTGATTGAAACAATATTTGGTGTCTGAGTGAAACTAACTGGCCCTTCGGGAGCTTTTTCCAATTTTTTCTTTTCTACTTCGGCTTTTGTAATATTAAAATTAATTATTGGCATATACAACCTCCTTTTTCTTATGGAGTGAAGATTTGTTTTTAAAATTAACTATTAAAACTATTATATCTTGTCAAGAATATCTGCTCTGGTAATTATTCCTACCACTCTTCCCATCTCTTCAATAAGAACAGCTTGATTTTCTTTTAGTAGTGTGTAAACTTCTGCAAAACTCTGTTGTTTAGATACAACGGGGAAGCTTTCATCCATAATTTCAGACACTGTAAGGTCAGGAGTTTCACATATCTTTCCAATACCAAGTTTTTTTATTAGTGATTTTTCAGAAAGACTTCCTACGGGGGTACCATTTCTTAAAACAGGAAGTTGGGATATGTTGTATCGCGCCATTATTGTTATGGCATCACTAACCTTGTCCTTCGGGTGAACAAAGATTACAGGAGAAACCATAACGTCCTGTATTTTTTTCATTCTCGCCCTTAGATCTTCTAAAGCATTTAAGATCTTGTTAAAAGAAGAAAGTTTGGGATCAATCTGTTTGTTCTCAAGTTTAGCTATGTATGCTTGAGTAACACCAGCTTTTGAAGCTAGCTCCTTTTGAGTCACTCCAAATTTTTTCCTTAATTTTTTTACTTCTCCAAGATCAATCATTAAATCGCCTAAAACATTTCTTCTATAATACCAGCAATTGATATGTCAGAAAATTTAGAGGGTATGGAATCTGAACCAAATATACAATCAATGCCTGCCTTTTTTAATCTTTCTTCTGCATTTGATATCATTAATAGGTGAGTTGCACCAGATAATACCTTTAAAGTTCCTTCTCTTTTAAGAACTTCACATGCTTTTGCCATAGTTCCGCCAGTAGATATTATATCATCGACAATTGCAACATCTCTATTTCTAGTGTTAATTTCTTTTGGTCTTATCTCAACAGTATCTCCAGATAGCCTTGTTTTTTCAAGATGATCAAATTCTGCATCCATTTGGTCCGCAACTATCTTTGCTCTTTCCACCGAGCCTTTATCTGGAGAAATAATAACAGGCTCTTTAAGATTTAAATTCATTAAATAGTCTGCTATTGCAGGCATAGCCGACAGATTTTCTCCCCTCATAGCTTTTGTTATTTTTAAATCGTGTATATCTACTGTATACTTTGATTCAAGTTCAAATCGATCTATCATCTTTGCTAAAGATATGCCAGAAACTGACTCCCAGTCTTTGAACCTCTTATCTTGCCTTGCATAGGCCATGTAAGGAATTAAAAGATTAATCTTGATGTTTAAGTCCTTTAAGGCATCAATCATGAAAAAAAGCTGCATTATATGCTCATCTTGGGGGTAGTATAATGATTGAACTATAAGGATCTCTTTAATATTTTTGACCTTTTCATCGAATCTAACATATCCCTCTCCATCCGGAAATCTTTCAAAGTGGCAGTCAATAAGTTTAAAATCCCCTTTTAATTTATCTAAAGTTGTTTTCGATGATAGTGATGTAACATACATGCAAACACCTAAAATTAGGTATGTCTAACCATTAATATATTTTTCTCTTTAAATTCTAATTCTATAAGAGGTATTATAATATAAAATGGAATAATTACCGGACAATATGCTCTATACTATAAGTGTGTCTTATCCTGTAATTATTTCCTTTTCCTTTCATTATAAAACCCCCTCAATTTCAGGTAGTATCTGGCAAATTACTGCCAGATTCTAGCTTTCTGTAAAATGCCTTTTCTGGTGTCTCAAGCACATCAAGATTCAAACTCATATGTGGTC
>DUKX01000138.1 GCA_013329085.1 Methanofastidiosum sp.
TGAGTGGAATTATGCAACAAAGCATGATAAATGGAAAAATGCATATGGGGGATATTAGTTCATTTTAATAATATCAAGAACAATCCAATTCCGATAATCAAGAAGATCATGCTAGTAACCAATAGATTCTTCATCATCTTTAATTGGGCCATAGTTTTTGGTTTCCCTAAGCCCCCAAACGAAACAGCCATTGAAAGACCAATTCCTATACCAGCAGGTATACCTAAAGCAAGATTATTAAATGTCACCTGCCCATATAATAAGCCAAGAGCAACGCCCACTATAAGCCACAATACCATTGACTTGGTGAATCCTACTCTCTCTTGGGAGAAAGCTTCTTTATCTTCTTTTATTGGGATTCTGATAAGAGATAGAATTATGTAAACGCCCATCAATATTATCATTGCGCCGATTATCAGAGAAATGCTCTGGATGTCCGCCATAAAGTATTTATTAATTGAATTGTTATAAATATTTGTATAGTAGACAAGGAAAATAAACATGGATATATACAAAGAATTTGTATTAAAGCATTCAATTGATATAAATGCACCTCCCGAGAAACTCTGGGATTTTTTTCGCAATATTGAAAAGAATTACAAAACCTGGCACCCCAAAGACCATATTCTCTTCGAATGGACAAAAGGAAATCCACTTGAAGTTGGGCCAACAATTTATTCCGAACAAAAGATGGGCAGTGAACTTGCAAAGCTCAAAGGCGCCTGCACTGAGATAATACCTAACAGGAAAATAACATTCAAATTTGATTTTCCTACTTCTTTTATGTGCCCCAAGATTGAATGGTTGATTGAACCCAAGGGAAAAAATTCAATCTTCACTGCAGTGACTTATTATAAATTTGGCAGATTATTCCTTAAGCTCAGCAAAGACAAAGCCGATTACATTCTTGAAACTTCAAATAAGCATATGCAAGAAGAAGGAGAGAATCTCAAGAACATCTTAGAAAGGATATAATCACTCAATTGATAAAGCCGCATAAATTGCACTTGTTATTACTGCAATTGTACTTGCAAGAGAATATTTTCTATATGATACTACTTCATCTGATGTAGATGGGCATGCCAAAACTTCTATGCAAAGCCCAATATAGTGTCCAAATGCGAGACCTATAACAATAAACACAAAATGATTAAAGAGGATACTAATCCCAATTCCAAGGAGAATGCCAATAATAATTCCTATTAACATTCCCTCTCCTTTTTTAAGCCTTGATCTGGGTCTTACATGCGGACTATTTTTAATCGCAATGCTCCCGGCCATTGCTAAAACTGCAATCAAAAATAGGATATAGATAATGTGCATATTTCTCCCTACTAATATAGGGCTCTTTGTTTATATTAATTTCTTTTTATCCCATATAATGGCACAATCGCATTAATAATAAAAAATACCCAACTAGACTGCCCCGCTTGCTAGTTGGGTATGATGGAGGTAAAAAAGAAAATATTATTTAGTTAGCGGGGGAAACTTCTTTCCATACCAGTAAGTATGGAGGAGATAGTAGGACAGGAAAGCTACGATTATTCCTGTAAACCATGTGTACATTCCAAGTCCAGGAACCATCAGTTGTGAACCTACTGCTATTACAATTCCTAGATAAAGTGATAGTGCACCGCACATGTTAATTCCTTTTTCATCGCCAAGGTATTTACTCCAGCCTGATCTAAAGAAAACAAAATCATCTTCTCTCACAGAATCCTGATTTTTAATATGTTCTAAAGTAATTGGGCTTTCATTTAAATTAGAAATATCAATCAAAATTCCCCTCCCGATGAATCTATTTAAGTCAATTTCATTATCTTTATCAATAATATCTACATGGGTACCTATGTGGGAAGGGGTAGCTATAATTGAAGTGTCAAATTGCCCTTCTCCTTCATGTAAACATTTTAGTTGAGTAATGGAGAACCCAGGTGAACCTTTACGGAAAATCATCCCTTCTTTTAATTTTAAAGAGACATCTATCAACATGCCCTTACACCAATACTAGCCTTCTAATACTTTTATTATGGCCGAGAAATCTTCTTCCTCATACCCTAACTCTTTTGCTTTGAGATACATTTGAAGATTTAGATTAGTTAGAGGAATATATGCCTCATTTTCTTTGGCCGTTTCTGTTATCAACTTAAGGTCTTTTATACCGTTTTTTACAGACCCTTGAACGGGAAATTCCCCATTGAGATAATTCTGATATTTCATCCTGTAAAGGTCATTTGATACTTGGCCTGAAAGAATTATTTCAAAGAGGATATTCAAATCGATATTTCCCTTTTTTGCAAAATTAATCATTTCACTGAATCCTTCCATCATATGGAGTATCAATAGATTTACCGATAATTTAACCATAGACGCTTTTGGGATCTCGCCACAGTACGTTATCTTATTACCCATAGTTTTGAATAAAGGGGCGAGATTATCGACAATTATAGGATCGCCACTAGTTAGTATAATTAATTTTCCCTCTTCTGCAGGTTTTCTAGAACCAGAGACTGGAGCGTCGATATATTGCGCATTGTACTTGTTAAATTGTTCACTTAATTTAATTGAAAAAGATGGAGATATCGTTCCCATGTTGACTATTGTTTTACCCCCATATACAGTTGGATCTTTTATTTTATTTAGCAAAGTATATTCTATGGCATCAGGAGTTGTCAACATGAAAATTATTGTGTCTGACCACTCAATTAATTCTTGAACTGAATTGGCAACTAAAGACCCATTGTCTTTTAGATCAGATAATTTTTCCTTGGTACGATTATAGCACATTAGCTCGTATCCAGATTTTAAAATGTTTGAGGCCATTGGAGTTCCCATAACACCTGTTCCAATAAAACCAACTTTCATTTTATCGCCTAAACGATGATATACTTTTTACTTTAAATTAATTAGGTATTGGCCAAAATAATATAAAATTTTATAAAAGAAAACTCCTGTTGTATCTTGTGATTCTAATGAAAGTGCTTATAAAACAAGAAGAATGTATCCTATGCGGAAATTGTAGCGCAACATGCCCTAAAGTTTTTATTCTAGTTCCGGGCGAGAGTTCTAAAATTACCAAAGAATATATGGGCAAGAATGATTCTGAAGGAGAAATAGATGAAAGCTTGGTAGATTGTGTGCAGTCAGCTATAGATTCATGCCCTGTTGAGATTATATCGTTAGAATAAAGGAAATACTAAATTTTAAACTTGCTCGCTTGAACCATTGCCATTATATTTGCATTTGGAGTAAACGGAGGCGTTCCACAGGCAGGCGCTAGAATATCGACACCATCAACGATGTCCCTCAATGATTGTGTATAAACGTGATTAGTAGATCCCTGCATTATTACTGGAATAGTTTCCACACTGCCCACTAAGGTAATTCTGCCCCCAAGACCCATTACGGCTTCCTTAACTGATGTTCCAGGAGCCTCGAATGAGAATGCATCAAATCCGGAGTGCGGGATTCTGTCCATGTACCCTCTTGTATCCCCGCAAATATGCAATATGGAAACAGTATCTTTAGTTTCTTTTGTTATTCTTCTATAACAAGGCTCGAGAAAATTCTGGAAATCTTTTGGATCAAGTAAGTCTCCAGATGCTGTTGGATCAGGCATTGAGAATCCATCCACTCCACTTGAGTCAATGGAGTTCCGGATTACTTCAATACA
Source organism: Methanofastidiosum sp. (assembly GCA_013329085.1). Lineage (GTDB taxonomy): Archaea > Methanobacteriota_B > Thermococci > Methanofastidiosales > Methanofastidiosaceae > Methanofastidiosum > Methanofastidiosum sp9950u. The sequence continues at coordinate 3,674 of DUKX01000138.1, forward strand.
GAGATCAGTACAAATATCAAGACATGCTTCAAACTTCTTTTCTTCTTGCTTTGACCACATTAATATCTTGTCAACGCCCCAAAGGTGACCTGCAATTGTCATTGGACCTGTAACAGCTCTTAGGACCGGCACATATTTTTCATATTTTTCAACGAGTATCTTAGCTGATCCTTCAACTGTTGGATTTCTTCCTTTGAGCAAAATATTTTTTGGTAAATCGTACTCCAAGGGATTGGTATTTTCTAACACATGCTTTTTAACTGAAGGGTGTCTAATATCTGTTCCAATGTCAATTTCTGCCCCTAGCATAGTTGCTTCGGATACTAAATCATTGTGAGAGTATAGAACATCGACCCCCCAGACCTTGAATCTACCATCCTGAAACTGCGCCATAGTCTTTGAATCAGTCTGACATTCTGGCCAAGTAACTTTTGTTGAAGCCATTAATTCTTTACAATAATTTGAGAATGTCATCACAGGAATTCTATCTGTACGCCCCCCTGTAATGGCGGAAATAAATCTTCTATATGGTGTCATTTCTCTTAATGCCAAATAAGTCACCTTTTCAAACTTGATAGATATTCTCATTCTAGTTTATAAGAATTTAGAAATATAAAGGCAAATGGAAAGTATTAAATAACTATGTAGTTATCCCCTTCATCTCGAGCAGGTGAATCATTGACTAATGTTTATTTTAAACAAATCACAACTAAAGATAAGATACACGCTGATGCTAAAGAACTTCTTAGAACGGTAGTTGAAAAAGAAGGAATTTTGCTTGAAAGGAAGGTACCAATTAAAGTTCACTTTGGTGAAGAAAAAAATGTTACATACATCAGCCCCAGTTATTATGAAGGAATAATAGACTATTTGAAAGAGAATGAGATTGAATCATGTTTTATCGAAACAAATGTGCTTTATAGGGGCGAAAGAAACACTAGAAGAAAACATATTTTACTTGCTTATAGACATGGATTTACTAAGATTCCCGTAATTATTGCCGATGGTGAAATAGGTGAAGAATATACCAATATAGAGATAAATAAAAAAAACTTATCAAGTTGTAAGATTGCCCAAAAAATAGCTGAACAGAAACAAATGATAGTGGTATCTCATTTTAAAGGACACATAGGGGCAGGTTTCGGAGGGGCAATAAAACAGTTGGGTATGGGTTGTGCAGCTAGGGGTGGGAAATTAGAGCAGCACACAAATACAATTCCAATAATAAATCCTATTGAATGTAATAAATGCAACAGATGTAAAAAGCAGTGCCCTGTCGATGCCCTTAATATTGGGCTATTACCTAGAATTAATAAGAAGAAATGTATAGGATGCGCTTCTTGTATATCAATATGCCCAGAAGGGGCAATAAAAATAAACTGGCTAGGATCAATATCCAAAAATTTCTATGAAAGAATGGCAGAATATGCATATGCGGCCCATAATGGAAAAAAGAATATTTACTTAACATTTGCAATTAATATAACTAGAAATTGTGATTGTGAAGGCCATAAAATGAAGCCATTCTTGAAGGATTTAGGCATATTTGCCTCGACAGATCCTGTAGCAATTGATATGGCATGCCTTGATAAGCTATCTGAAAGGGAAAAACGAAAAATATTCAATAGAGGAAGATACATTTTAGATTATGCCCAAGAAATAGGCTTAGGTGAAAAGGAGTATAATTTAATCGAGATACTTTGATGAGTTAAAGCATAATTCTAATTCATTTTTAATTTTTTATTTGCCATTTTGAAGCTGGAACGCCACCCTTTCCCCAGTTTGCCTTGGGTATTTCGGTAATTAATATCTCTACTGCATCAAGAGGTGCGCCAGTTATTTCACTTACACATTTTGATACTTCTTTTATCAATCTTTCATTTTTCATTTCATCTGTATTTTCTTTCCACAAATATATTTCAACAAGAGGAATATTATCACCAATATCCAAAAGAGGGCAGCTTTTAAAAAGTTAATGATTTGGAAAGTTACTTCAAAACTCTTTCTTTTCGATAAGCCATGCCCTGAAATGTGGCTATCAATTCATTATGCTCGTTTAATACACGAATATTATAAGTTGCAATTTTTGGATTTATTGAAACTTCTTCTGCCTCTGCAAATAAAGTTCCCTCCGATACTGCTTTCAAAAATGAAATATTCACGTTTAAAGCCACAGAAATATTTCCATGGGTATTTGCCGCAATGGCAAAAGCAAAGTCTGCTAGAGAAAATATTGCCCCACCATGAACGGTGCTAACAGCATTAAGATGGATATCCTTGATTTGCATTTTTGCCTTTGCACGGCCTTCTGATGCTTCAACTAATTCTATACCTATCTGTTTTGCGAATCTATCCTTATCCGAAAATTCTTTAATAAAGTCCATAAAATCACTAACATGACTTGATTTTTATTATTAATTGAATACACACCCAACATGTTGAATAGTTTTATATATGGGACAATTTAGGAAGATAGAAGGAGATTAAATATGAAAAAGATATATGCTTTATGCATTTTTCTTCTTATTGTTATTTCATTTTCTGCTTGTGTTAATCAAAAGGATACAGATACTCAATGCGGAGAATGCCCTCAATTTGCCCCTCCGCCTCCGGACTGGTGTAAAAATGGGACAATTGTACCAGGTGTCAAAGATGAATGTGGTTGTCAGATGCCTGCAAAGTGCGAAGATAAATCTTAATTTGACACCTATGAGAATAAGGTCAATTAAAATATTTATAATATTTTTATTTTGATTAATTTTATAAGAGGAACAGATATTCCAAATATATTACCCTCAGTTTGAAAAATCGGAGATACGAATTATGAATGGAAATAACAGAAGTAATATTAAGCCAGGTGCGAAAGTATCTATTGTATTGAAACAAGATCAGCGTTCTGGAAAATTAACTAATGGTATTGTCAAAGACATACTTACTAATTCTCAAACACATCCACACGGAATTAAAGTTCGCCTTACAACTGGAGAAGTTGGGAGAGTAAAAGAAATTTATTAATATTGGTATGGCCTTCATTAGAAAATTATTAGTATCTTACTCTTTTTTTACTTTTACCTTGTAGTGACTGGGTATTCCATCTTTCTCACTTATTAACCCTTTGTCTAAGACGATATACCGTTCAGATTCTCCATTTTCAAGATTTCTTTCAATAATATTTCCCTTGTTTACCACTATATTAGTATCTGCTATGTATATTACATCTTTACCGATAGATCCATCCAAAAATAGAGTTTTATTCTCGTCTTTTTTTATTAACTTTATAGGTTCCCAAGGATTTTCATTGAATATTTCTCTTAACTTTTCCTGTTTTTTGTTTTCTAGTTCATCCTCTACAAGCTTAATTGCATAGGGGTAAAGACCTTGAATCCAAAAATCAAATACGCCATTGTAATTTGAGGGCAATGAAATAAATTTTAAGTAATGGTTATCTCTTAGATACACATAAGAATTATTGATTCTTTCAGGTGACCAGTCCTCAAACTCCCGAACAACATTCTTTGGGCTAATTCCATCTTTTTTTTCTTTAATTAATTCTTTATATAAAAAAAGAAGTAATTTATTGTAATCTTCCTTACTGGTCATATCAACAATTTCTATTATATTTTGTCCTTAAATAGGTAACTATTAGAAAGACGAGGATAAGGATAAGAAAAATTACAGATACTTCATATGGGCTGTGGGACATAATTAACCTGCA
>DUKX01000222.1 GCA_013329085.1 Methanofastidiosum sp.
AATCTGCCTCTCCTTTAAGTAAGGAGTTCAATCCGTGGCTTGATCCTCCGCCAGAAACAGATATCTGTGCACCTTCAAATTGTTCTGCCCAAGCAATTGCCAAAGGTAAAACTGTGCTTGAACCTGTCTGGCTTAATTTTACGTTTGATGATTGCGTTGATGTATTCTGAGTACAGCCGGAAAAGACCATACCAAAAACAATAACGGCCATCAATAATCCAAATATTCCTATTCTTTTTCCGTTCATGGTATATCACCGAATTAATTAACTTTAGATCTCTTATAATACTTCTCGACTAATAGTATATAAGTATACATATCAAATTATTTTCTCAATACCTCTATATATACTATAGTATTATACAGAAATATTTATATAATAACTAGAAATCTATAAATCGATTAAATGGAAATTAGAAAGGTTCAAATCACAGGCGGTTCTTCTTTCGTCATTACATTACCTAAAGAGTGGATTAAATCATTAAACATAAAGAAGAATGACTCACTCGGCCTCATAGTTCAGAAGGATGGAACTCTGCTCGTAACCCCAGACAAAGTAATTGAGAAAAAAAGAAAGGAAAAAGAGTATATTGTTGATTCTGATACGGATAAAACATTTCTATTTAGGCTTCTAGTTGGTGNNCAAAAAGATGGAACTCTGCTTGTAACAACAGATAAAGTAACTGAAAAAAAAAGAAAACAAAAGGAATTCATTGTTGAGTCTGATACTGATAAAACATTTCTATTTAGACTTCTTGTAGGTGCTTATGTTATGGGATACTCGGATATTGCTATAAGATCCAATGAGACAATGCCCCCCCAGATTAGAGAAGCAATTCGAATGTTTACACAAATTGCAATAGGTCCTGAGATTGTTGATGAAGAGCCAAATCTTTTCGTTGTGAAAGATCTATTAAGTCCAATGGAAATGCCTTTTGAAAAGACGGTTAAGAGGATGTATTTCCTTGTTGAAAGCATGCACAAAGATGCGATTAAATCTCTAAAAACTAATAATAAAGAATTAGCCCAAAACGTTGTTTCAAGGGATTTTGAAGTAGATAGACTCTACTGGCTTGCCACACATCAATATAATGTAATTCTTACTGACATACTACTTTCAAAGAAAATGGGCTTGAGCCAGGAGGAAGCAAGTTATTTCTTTTTAATAAGTAGGGTCTTAGAAAGAATTGGAGACCATGCATCCATCCTTGGTGAGAATGTTCTAAAAGTAATAGGTAAACTCAATCCAGATATAATTCAAGATATAGAATCAGCAAGCACTCTAGCCTTGGATATTCTCTCAAAGAGTTTTGAATCTCATTTCAAAAAGAATATCAAAAAAGCTAATGACAATATTGATGCCGTAGATAAATTACTGGAAAAATGTGAAGAAATAAATAACAAGGTTTTAAATCTGGGGATTGAAGCCATCCCAGTAGTGTATATAGTTGAAAGCATCAGGAGAACAGGTGAATACTCCGGAGACATTTCAGAGCTTACAATTAATTATTTAATATTAAAAAATTAAATATTTATTTTATCCCTTTAATAAACACTTTTAATTTGTCTTCGCGATCACCTATTAGTTCTTTCCTGGTAAGAGTTAATTTCGCCAATGGAGTAATGCCAATAAAATCCTCCATGTCCTCAAATGTCTTGACGTCACCAGAACTACCGCAAGTGCAAAAGAATGCCACATTCTTGAACTCACCTTTGTTTTCATTAATAAAGGTTCTAACTGCAGGTGCCATGAGTGCAGCCCAGATAGGAGTTCCAATGACAACTAGATCATATTTTCCTATATCTTTTCGCATTTCTTTAATTGTTGTTAGTTTTTTAGAACGTGCATCTCTTCCAGACTTTAGCCACCCGATTATCCCTTTTCTATTCTTATTATCTATTATTTCCTCAATGTCACAATTCATCTTATTTGAAATTTCTTCTGCGATTTTCTTAGTGTTCCCAGATCTAGAATAATAAACAACAAGTGTTTTCATAACAGCAAATTTTTTTTAGCGCTTATAAGTCTTATGAGAATCAAATATTTGGCAATAATACCTTTAAAGTAGAAATTAGAACAGGTAATACTATTGAAATATTATAGATAAGTCTTATATATCCCGGATAATACTATTTTTCTGGACGAGTAAAAGATACGGTCAGTCGTTTGAAATGGAGGAGATAAATATAATTGAACCACAGATTAACTTTCCTGTAGAGGACAGAGACGATGAGCAGCCTCNNTCCTGAAGAAGACTACGATGAAGAATAATATATTAATTAATCTTTTTTGATAAAATTAATTTTAAACCCATATAATATAATGAATCTTACAATAAATAGATACTAACCGAAAACTATTTTAAGATTATATTTATATGAAAATGGGGGGCTTTTATTGCCAGAAAAAAAATTAAGGATATTGATAGCAAAGCCAGGACTTGACGGCCATGATAGAGGAGCGAAGGTAGTTGCTAGGGCTTTGAGAGATGCAGGAATGGAAGTAATCTATACTGGACTCAGACAGACTCCTGAAAGCATTGTGGAAACAGCTTTACAAGAGGATGTGGATGCTATAGGGCTCAGTATTTTATCGGGAGCACATAATCACCTGTTTAAAAAAGTAATAGACCTTCTAAAGGAAGAGGGCGCGGAAGATATTCCTATTTTTGGCGGAGGCATTATCCCTGAGGATGACATGCCTTACCTTACAGATATTGGGGTTAAGAAAATATTTGGGCCTGGAACGAGTACTGAGAAAATTGTCACCTACATAAAAGAAATGACCAATAAATAATAAAGAGTGCCTAAAATGAACTCATTTGATGAACTAATAAAACGCATGAGCTCAGGAGAAAGAAGGGCACTTGGGAAGATTATTACTTTAATGGAAAATGATTCCTCTTCTTCTGCTTATATCATCCCACAAATACATAATTTGACCGGCAATGCACATATTGTAGGTATAACTGGGCCTCCTGGCTCAGGCAAGAGTAGCCTTGTTGATAAGTTGATATCTTGTTACAGAAATGATGGCCTTAAAGTAGGGGTTATTGCTATTGACCCTACGAGCCCTTTCACAGGAGGGGCAATTCTTGGAGACAGAATAAGAATGAAAAGACACTATACCGACAAGGATGTTTTTATTAGGAGTATGGCAACTAGGGGGAATCTTGGAGGGCTTTCCGAAGCGACGGGGAATACAATCCAAGCACTTGACGCCTTCGGAAAAGATGTGATTATAATTGAAACAGTTGGTGCAGGGCAGGTAGAAATTGATATTGTTAAGGTAGCCGATACTGTTGTTGTTGTTTCTGTCCCAAGTATGGGAGATAGCGTCCAAACACTGAAAGCTGGGATCATGGAAATAGGTGACATATTTGCCGTCAATAAGGCTGACATCGAGGGAGTTGAGAAATGTATAATAGAGATAAGAATGATGCTAGAACTTTCAGAGAAAAAAGGGGGATGGATCCAGCCCATAATAAAAACATTCGGGAATAAAGATGATGGCGCAAATGATCTTTATGAATCAATAAAAAATCATCATAAGTACTTGATTGAATCAGGACACCATGAGCAGAAGAGGATAATTAGAGGTAAAACTGAATTAATAAATATACTCCAGAATCTATTTATTAGAAATCTGTACGATACCATAAGTGAAAAAGAAATGGAAGAGCTTGCTAAAAAGATAGCAAATAGAGAGAAAGATCCTTACATGATTATTGAAGAATTAATTCCGCGATTAAAAAAGTTTATTTGAGGTGCTTTAATGATAAAAAAAATAGACCATATAGGAATAGCTGTAAATAATCTAGAAGAGTCATTGAGTTTTTATGAAGATGCTCTTGGATTAAAAGTGGACAATATAGAAGAAGTCGCTGAGCAGAAAGTCAAGGTTGGATTTCTTGATATAGGGGGGGTTCATTTTGAACTTCTGGAACCAACTTCCCCAGATGGACCAGTTGCAAAATTTATAGAGAAAAGAGGAGAAGGGATACACCACATTGCAATTTTAGTTGATAATATAGAAAAAAGCATAGGATTTATGAAAGATAAAGGAGTAAAACTTATTGACGAAACTCCTAGAAAGGGTGCAGGCGGGGCTAAAATGGCATTTGTACATCCTAAAAGCACTCATGGGATATTATTAGAATTATATGAGAAATAGATTTAAATAAAAAGATATATATACTGCATATCGGCATTTTATAATATATTAGGAGGAGTTTAAATGGGCCTTTTTGGTGGTAGTAGTGAAAAAGATGAAAAATTGAATATACTCACGCAGAATATAGAAGAAATTGAAAAGGAAAACAGGGCTCTCAAGATGCAACTTAAAGTTTATGAAGAAGAATACGAAAACATAGAGATCATCAAAGAAAAATTTGAAAAAATTACCAGGGAAAACCAAGACTTCATGGGTAAACTAAAAGAAGCTGAAGATAAATATAGGGAAGTTGAAGAAAGAACTCACGATGTTATAAAGGAAATAAGTGAAGAAAGAGACAAATACAAAGGCGAATTAAACAATGAGAGATCAAAGGAAATCATTGAGATAAGACAAAAGGAAGAGTTAATCGAAGATGTTCAGAGAGAACTAGAAAGGGTAAAATCAATAAACGAAGAACTCAACAGGCAGATGGAAGAAACAGAAAGAGGTAAAGTAATAGTTTTGGATGCCTTTGAGAAGGACATTGAAATAAGTGAAGGCGTAATAGTAAAGGGTGGACTGAAAACTAAAGAGAACGTAAAAATTGAGAACGATGCCCTTATTAAAGGAGATATAATAGCCGGAAAGAATGTTACCCTTGGAGACAGGACCACTGTACAGGGAGCTGTAAAATGTGACGGATCCCTAATAATGGGTGAAGAGGCAGAAATCAGGGAAGAGATTTTTGCAGGCAATGCTTTTATTTCAAATGGTAGCGTCATACCCGTTTCAATCAAAACTACTGGCGACATTAAAGGTGGAGAAAGGATAAAAATTGGCGGCGAATTTATTGCNNGGTGAGAACAGCAAAGTAATGAAAGATGTAGTTTCAGATGGGGACGTCGTATTAGGCGCCAACAGCGATGCCAAGACAATCAAAGCAAAAGGAAATGTTACAATAGGCCATAATTGTAATGTTAGCAAGGTTCTTTCAGACGGTTCAGTTACTTTGATGGATGGAACGCATATCAGCGAAGGAATAGAATACAGAGGCTCAATAAAAATAGGTGGCGGCGTAACCCTAGAAGGAACTATAAGAACTAAAGATAGAGGAGAAATTTAAAAAAATATTTTTTTTATCTATAAATTTCTCTTTTTGTATATAATATGGCTATCCCGCCAATTATTAATCCTATCAGCAATCCTGCAATAAAGTACCCAACATAAGCGTAGGATTTAGTTGTTGTCAAAGTTGAAGATTTTTCAATTTGTACTTCTTGTTGAGTGGACGCTTCTTCTAGAGGCTCTAAGAATCTAAGTGCAAATGCCACACCTTTAGAGTATTTATAAAGAATTATTGAGCTTATCTTATCGGATTCTTCAAATGTAGAGGCATATTCAAAGTAACTTTCAGCCATTAAAGGCTCTCCGCCATCTTTTCTTGCAAGATATATTGCTCCCCCAGCTTCTTGTTTTGCCCTTTCAAGTCTTTGTTTTATCACTTCTTCCCCTGAAGACCATAGCTCAATTGAAACACTAGATCTCACCTTACTGTCAATAGCATCAAAAATAGCGGCCGCGTATTTTCCTTTTTCATATTCATTTTCAGCTGCTGTGAGTAACTCGGCACTTTGGGTAAGCAATGTATTCTGACCAATTAAAGTTTGTGCATAAACAAGACTTAGTCTTGCATCCTCAATTCTCTGGCTTGCATTGTACTTTATTTGTGATTCATCAATTATAGTTTCCCCTTTGGAATTTTCCTTGCTTACATCCATCCACAATTTTGCCGTTTTTGCTCTTTCTTGAGCAAAGTTTGCATAATAAATAGCATCGTAATATTTTTGATTGTAGAAATTTTTCCAAGCATCGGATATTAAATTCTCAGCTTCAATGGCCCTTTTTTCAGATGCTGCGAGGCATTCAAATGAGGTAATACCTCGGATATTTGTCGATTCATTTGTTATTAGCTGATTTGCTTCATCTAATTCTTTTTGGGCTGCTTCAATCTTAGTTTGGACAATAGTTGAATCCTTATTTACCATAACATCTATTGAGTCGCTGATATAGTTCAACTGTATTTTAGCATTGAAGATGTTGCTCATTGCACTGTAATACCTCTTTTCGGAAAGATTTTCTTTAGCCTTTTCGATATTAGAATTTGCCCTAGTTAAGAAATCATTTAGCGTTTGATATTCTCTGTAACCAATAGTCTCAGAATTTAGTTTATGGCTTGTAGTGATAGAAAGTTTCTCTACTGCCACAAACTCAGAAAGTGCTCTTGATTTGACAAAATCAGTATTTACAACAACGTTAGCTGGAGGCTTATCCTCTTTTATCCTATACCCTGTAAAATACCATAGTGCATCTACTGCATCATCAACTTCAATGACAGTAATCCCCCAACGACTCTTTGCATGCTCAATTACATTAACAGTATCAATTTTATTCTCTTCAATTATTTGGATGACAGATTGCCCGCTTGGTATAAGGAATACCTTTATTCCTTTTGCATTTGCGCCCATTATCTTCTCCAATATTCCCCCTACAGGGCCTACGGTGCCGTCAGGATTGATCATACCGGTCATCATGACCTCTGGATCTATATCAAGTCCTTTAATTGAGGCTATAGTGGCTATAGTAAGTGCCGCCCCTGCTGAAGGGCCGCCAATTATGGGCGAATCTGCTCTAATTGTATAGAAATAATCATATTTGGAATGAGGCACCTTTAGTATGTCTGAAGCAACTACAGAAGCAAATCTACAAGAAGCCTGAGTATCGAGTTCAGAGAGTGGCCAGGTATCAACAAAGACCCTTCCAGTACCAGGTTTTACTAGAACGGTGGCATCAAAAACTGCACCTTCTAGCCCGGCATCTGTCCTTTTAACTGCCGGCACCTTAATTGTAATAGATTTTCCATCTTCCTGTGATAATAAAACTGGCAACAAACCAGTGAATAGTATGCTAAGCAAAAAAATTGCCAATATTTTTTTATTCATTAAAACACCTAAATATTTTCTAAAAGTTTTTGGATTCTGCTGTAACACGCTTCAAGTTTTTTCCAAGCGTTGTCCATGTCAGCTTTTCCAATATTGGGGTTTTGTATATTATCAAAATAGAATCTTGTTAAATCCCGATACATCTGGCTCATTTTGAAATATTCATGAGCTTTAGCGTCTACGAGGCTATTTGTCAAATTATCGATTTCAATGATAAAGTCTGCCCAAGTATTGATCTTTCTTCGCTCTTGAACTTTGGGTGTTTCAACTGCTGCTTCCGGGATAGTTATGGGGGGGGTATCATATATTTGTGTTATTGGTTCTTCTTTTTTTACCTCTGGTTCAGTTGCCTTTTCTTTGCCAACGCTAAAGATAGATGTTTTTTCTTTTGCTTTTTGTTCAGGGATCCCCGATTGACTCTTTTTCTTCTTGGAAATAAATCTAACAAGGAAAATTAGTAATACAAATAATACAATTAATGCTGAAAATATTATCATCCAATACTGGGATAAGAGGGTTTCTAAAGAAGCCATTAATAAAAAGAGTATAAAATTACTTATAACTTTTTCCATAAATTGAAATATTTATTAGATAAAGGAGAAAAAGGCGATTACCGAAATCTTTAAATAGTTTTTTACATTATTATTTTTTAATATAAATCAAACTTATGTATAAAGATGGTAATCTTTAATAAATAACTGTAATAATGGGATACTTATGTTTAAGATAGATGTTTCTTCCTCATATGAGAGATTTGGACTAGAAAAAAACCCCTTTACAGATTTATCATCTGAGGCTATAAGGGATATCGAAAAGATTCACGTTTCTCAAGAGATAGATTCTCGTATTGCAGATATTCTTTCTGATGTTATTGGAGAAAGTTCAGGGATAGCACTTTCACTTGTTGGGCCTTTGGGTTCAGGTAAGACCCAGAGGTTAAAAGGGGCCCATAAACTAATTCAAGAGTCTGGCGGGATGTCAATCTATCAAAAGATTGACTCAAATGATATCATTAAAACAACTCTGGATATCTTCTCATATTTTTCTGAATATGAAGAAGAAGAGCAGCCCCTTGAAGAAGTAGCCGTTACAGAAGAATCAGAACTTGGGGAGGCATCCTATGAACAGCTCTACCCCGAAGAAAAACTTTCATTCTTCCAGAAAATAAAGAGATTCTTCTCAAGAGGGGATAAAACTGCGCCGATAGTAGAAGAATACGAAGATTCTGAGCTTACAAGAGCAAATTATAATTCACAGGACATTGGAAATCAGCTAATTGACTATTTAGGAGAATACAAGAGGTCTGCCCTCATAGTTGACGAAATGGAAAACATCCTGACGGCCTCAAATACTGACCTTATTCTTTTCTTTGAATTCTTGAGGGAATTTATCAGCAACATGCCAGAATCAAGTGTATTTATTATGGCATGCACCAATAATGCGTATGAGAGGATAAGAGAAATTAATCCTGCTTTTATAGCAAGACTCCATAATGAATTGTTCTCTGAGCCACTCTCTGATGAGAGGGCGATAAAACTTGTCCAGAAGAGGCTTGAATACAACAGGAGAAAATCCATAATAAATCCACTATTTCCTTTTGAGGAAAGCGCTATAGTTCTTGCAAACAGCATGGCAAAGGGAAATCCAAGAGACTTGCTAAAGCTGCTTCACACCACTCTGTTCACAGCTACTAGGGATAACTTTGTTGAGTTTATAGATGACAGATATCTTGCTAAAGTTTTGACTGGACCATCGTCAGTTGAAGAATACATCAGGAGAGTTCCTTTAGATTTGAGGGAAGATGTTAGAATAATAATTGAAAAGTATGGTGGAGGCCCAGTAACATACATCCAGCTTGCAAAGGATACTCAAGAGTCTGTGACAAAGCAGTACACCAAACTGGAAGAGTTAGTTGCAATGGGAATATTGGTAAGTGAAAAAGGAAAATACCAGATAAATAGCTCCGTTATCCAGATGGTTAGGGCATCTATTAGAAAAGAAAGTGATAAAGCTAAAGAAAGCAAAAAGGAAACAAAAAAGTAATTATTGACTCTTTAAGAGTCCTATAAATTCACTTCCGTTTATTAAGCCAAATCTACCTTTCTTTGCTTCTTTTTCAGAGTAACAAGATGTTTTATCTTTCTGAATCTTTTCTGAGTATACTGCGAAAGGTACTGGGTCTGATACATGTGTCTTTAGCTTAATTGGTGTCGGGTGATCGGCTACTATACTTATGTTGTATTCAAAGCCTTTGCCATCAAGTTTATTTAGAAGTCTTCCGACAACTCTTTTGTCCAGATCTTCAATTGCTTTGATCTTCATTTCAAGGTCTCCAGAGTGCCCTGCTTCGTCTGGCGCTTCAACATGTATATAGATAAAGTCAATATCGTCTAGTGCTTTTATGGCATAATCTGCTTTCCCTTCATAGTTTGTATCAATGAATCCTGTTGCACCAGGAACATCGATGACTTTCATTTTTGCACCATAGCCTATCCCTTTTATCAAGTCAACTGCAGAGATTACGCCACCCTTCATCCCAAACTTCTGAGAAAATGGCTCCATGGGTATTTTCTTGCCCTGGCCCCAAAGCCATAGCATGTTACCTGGATTCTTACCCTCTGAAATTCTTTTTTTGTTGACAGGGTGCTCCATTAGTATCTTTTTGGAGTCAAGCATCATCTTGTTCAGTATATCTGCATTTTTACCTTTGATTAGATTGTCAGATACTTTTTGCCCAACTACATCATGCGGAGGTGTGCAGACAAAGCTGTTATCTCCTTTATAGACAAATAGATGCCTGTAACTTACACCAGGATAAAACTTCCCTATATCAAATGATTTAGAAACTTTTTTTATGAGGTCTGTTGATTCGGGTGTTGTGATGTGGTCCGAGGAATAGTCCTTTATAATTCCGTTTTCTTCTGTTATAATATTACATCTAAATGCTATATCGCCTTCTTCAAGTTCAACGCCAATGCTATATGCCTCAAGAGGGCCTCTTCCAGTATAGTACTGTTTAGGGTCGTAACCTAAAATTGAAAGATTTGCAACGTCAGAGCCAGCTTCAAAACCATTGGGCACTGTTTTTAATTCCCCCATGGCACCTTCCCTTGCAATCATGTTAATATTTGGGATTTCAGAAAGCTCAAGGACTGTTTTGTTTCCCCTATCCTCTAAAGGATAGTCTGCCATTCCGTCTCCGCACACCACTATGTATTTCATGTCACAAATGAATATAGATTGTTTAAAAGGTTTTAGAGACTTCTGATACATGCCTTTAATAAAACAGGTGCAAATTTGATGACTTTAGGATCTTTTATCAAGGAAAGAATAGTCTTAGAATGTTCATCAAAACTTCCATTTTCATCAAGAATTTGTTTTTTTGACCTGAGAAAATCAAATATCTTGTTGAGTTCCTTTTCACTTAGATTTTCATAGATTTTTCTCAGGAATAAACCCCTAGATATTTCCTTTCCTATTAATCTATCACATTCTTTGGAATAATCATTGTATTCGCCAGAGATAATTGATTTAGCTAGGCACTCAGAAGCTAAAGCCCCGTAGTATACACCGCCGCCTGACAAAGGTTTCACCTGACACGCTGCATCGCCTAAAAGGAATACTCTATCTTTGTAGACATCCCCCTCACCTACTGGTATCACTCCTGCCTGAACTTCAATTGTCTCCCCTTTGATGTTTTTCTTAAACATAAACTTGCTAAGCGATTCTTTAGGGCTTTCTGAAACGGTACCTATCCTAAATATTCCTTCACCTTCTGGGATTATCCAAGTGAAAAAAGGTTTTTCTAAATAAACTTGAACAAAATTTTCTAGATTCAAATCCGCTTTAATCCTGACCTGATACCCCTTGTAATACCTTAGCTTGTAATCAAATTCCTGGGACCTTACCCTAGAGCTAGGCCCATCAGCACCGATAAGTAAATCTGTTGTATATTTCCTCTTGTTTGTTTTTATGGAAATTTTTTCTTTGTTTCTATCAAAAGACATGAAACTTTCTCCAAAAGAAACGTCAAGACCCTTTGAAAGCGTTTGGTCAAATGCTGGCCTATCAACTACGTAGGATACCCCTTTTCTTTTAAGTTCAAATGAATCGTTCCCAAAATTGACTATGGCGCCGTCAATTCTGTTTAGTATTGATGCTTTAAAATTGAAATTATTAAAGTGATCAAAATAATCTTTTCCAATCAAGCCAGAACAGGAAACAGGCCTTCCAATTATTTTATGTTCCTCAATTATACTGATTTCATGCCCTGCTTTTTTAAGTAAATGAGAAGCTAATAGCCCCGATGGACCTGCCCCAATAACTGTGATTTTCACAAAATCATATAGATTAATTGCCTTATAAATAGTAACTAATGTTTGTATAAAAAGGAAAAATAATTAAATTTTTATCCATTTTGATTCTGTCATCTTAGCCGAATCAGAATTTTTGACTTTTGCAGAGAAATAGTAACTTGTTAGGCAAACATTGCATGCTTCGCAAACAGCATTTCCTGATTCTACCTTCTTTACTTCAGTAAGTTCTATCTTGTAAACATTGCTGTAGTATGCAATTATGAGCTCACTGTCTGTTGGAGCTTTGATAAACTGTATACCGCCTTCGGCATACCATTTTTCCCAAGGTGTTTCTTCGCACTGCATTGGCTGAAATTTCATTGTTATTGCCGCATTGCTTGTGCATCCTAGGGAGAATATTAGCAATAATATAGGTATTCCAATCAAAATCTTCTTCATATATATCTCCAATATCGATAATGAAGACTAGATATTTAAATAATTCGGATTTAGAAAAATAGAAATAATAAAAAAATTAATTTTTTCTCTTGTAAAGCATTGCCCCCAGAGCTATTGTTATAATTAACAATATTGCAGAGAGCCCTTGGAATATGACTAGTTGATTTGAAATTGAAGAAATGTCTGATTTGAGTTGTGCTACTTCTTTTGATTCGTTTTGGGCTTCCTTTATTGAGCTAAATAATTGGTCTGCATTGTATTGGATCATTTCTGTTATTGTATCTGTTCCGGGAATTGCTTCAGGATAATTGGAGAAAACTAAGTGCCTTCCATCCATTTCATCAGCCATTTGTGCACCGAAGGTAGTTCCGCTCTGAAGATTGTCAATGACAAATGCGACCTTCTCGTCCTTTCCTTTGACAACAAGGTTTTGCACTGTCTGTACAGATAGTGTTTCTGGTGGCTGGTATATTTCAATAACTTCTAGACCAATCCACTCTGAGAAGGGCTTCTGCCATGCCATTACAATTGCTTTGTAATCTGAAGTGCCAAGTTCCTTTGCTTCGGCCAGTATTTCTTCATTTAATGTATCTAATTCTTTTGAAACGTCTGCTGCATTTTTCTCGTAGTAAGTTTTGTTCTTTGGATCTATTTCTATAAGTGCTTCTTTAATAGAATTTATCTTTGCTTTGGCAAGAGGTGGTGTTCCCCATGGCCCATTAAGCAAGAGTTTTTTTACATCTTTATTCTCTGAAGCATTTATCATACTATCAAGCCAAGGCTCAATGCCGTGGTAAACTACAAGTGATGCTGTATTTATCTCAGATACTGTGCTTGGCCTTACATCAAAATGATCAGGGCATATACCTGGCTGGACTAATGCTATTGCATCTACTCTAGCTCCTCCAACCTCTTCTACAAAGTATTTCATTGTTGTTGTTGTGCAAATTACCTTTATTTGTTCTGCAGAAGAAAAGGTGGGCATTGAAGATAAAATCAATGCTAAAATAAAAATCGATACTATTATTTTCTTGATAATAATCGCCTCCTAGTATTACGAATATAATATTCGTGTTACTATTAAACTCTATCTTTTATTTATAAAGGTTTTGATTGTTTATTTATTCTAGCTTCTATTACGAGAATATATTACTATATAAGATGTTTAAGTAAACTATATAAGTCAATTATTATAATTTGAGGCGGTGATAAACATGAAAAAGATAATCACAGTTCTATTATTGCTTGCGTTGTTATTACCAAGTGTATATGCTGTGCAAAACGTGAACGACCAAACTGGAAATGTCGTCACTATCGATAATGATGTCAATGATGACCTCTTTGTTTCAGGCAATCAAGTTACTATAAACAGCAATGTCAATGGGGACCTCTTTGCAGCTGCTGGTGATGTAGTTGTAAACGGTAACGTGACTGGCGATGCTTATGTTGTCGGGGGAAATGTAACTGTTAATGGTCAGATCACTGGCGGACTTATTGTTGGTGCAGGACAGGCTACCATCTCAGGAAAAACTGAGAAGATAATAGCAGGTTGCGGAGATCTAGCAATCAAAGGAAACACTGACAAAATAATAGCCGCTGCCGGGAA
>DUKX01000085.1 GCA_013329085.1 Methanofastidiosum sp.
AATATTCTGAGCAAAGTAAAATTGTGGAAATATTAGCCCCGCCCGAGAGAAAAAAAGCATGGAAAAAACTTGGGATATTTCCTGGAGGAGTCCACGGAGAAATGATGTTTTCCACAAGCTCTTGTTTAACAAACGTAGATGGATACTATGTAAGTTTAGCCTTAAAAGCAATGAGAATTGGAATAGCCGTGGCTTACCAAAGTCAAATCATTAATGAATTTACTCAAGACATTCTTTTTGGGATTCCAAGACCCCATAAAATGCGGGTGGATCTGGGAATTTTAGATCCAGACTATGTTAATGTTCTACCAAATGGCCATGAACCTTTCTTGGGATTTGCAATGATCCAGCTTGCAAGAAAAGAGGAATGGCAACAAAAGGCAAAGGCTGTGGGTGCCAAAGGCCTTAGAATAATAGCAAATATTGAAACAGGTCAAGAAATAATTCAAAGATGGGAGATGGACGATGTTTTCTATGGGTTCACCGGTAACTGGATTATGCAGGAAGCAATAATGGCAAGTGGCTGTATAGATATATTTGTAGCAGATATGAACTGTTCGATGCCGATTGACCCGATATATGCGAAGAAATACAAATTCAAATTGGTGCCTGCAAGTGAACTTGTAGCATTTGAAGGCATTACTGAAAGAGTGGATTATCTCCCAAATGAAGCAGAGAAACAGGCTGCATCACTTTTGCAAATGGCAATTGACAACTTCAAGGAGAGAAGGAGTTCAATTGATCCAGTTGTAGGTCTTCCAACGAAAGAAGCGATAGTTGGATTTTCAACTGAAAGTATAGTTGAAGCATTAGGCGGGACAATTGAACCTCTATTAAATGCAATTAAAGATGGTACAATAAGGGGCGTCGCTGGAATGGTTTCATGCACTTCTTTAAGGGATTCAGGCCAGGACGTTCACACAATAAAAATGGTAACTGAGTTGATAAAGAGAGACATACTAGTTTTATCCCTTGGATGTGGAAATGCCGCAGTACAGGTTGGGGGGCTCTGTAGTTTAGAGGCTAAAGAAAAGGCAGGCCCCGGATTAAAGAAGTTATGTACTCTATTGAATATCCCTCCAGTACTAAGTTATGGAACATGTACAGACACAGGAAGACTTGCAGATTTAATTGGTGCAATTTCCAAGGCGTTAGGTGATGTGCCTGTGCCTGATTTACCCGTTGCTGCAGTTGCACCAGAATATATGGAGCAGAAGGCAACTATAGATGCGATATTTGCATTGGCATTTGGGTTGTATACATATGTCAACCCAGTTCCTCCTGTAACAGGTGGCCCAAATCTTGTAAAACTTTTGACCGTTGACTGTAAAGACATAACAGGCGGGATACTAAATGTCGAGAAAGATCCGATTAAAGCATCTGATGCAATCCTTTCTCACATTGAATCTAATAGAAAAAAATTAGGGATATGACTTTAAAATACTAAAATTTTTATATTTAATTATCCTTTTATGTTCGGATGCAAAATGATAAAAATATTCCGTTAACTACAAAAGATTCAAAAGAGGTACATAAAGCTCCCATCTCTGGAAAAAAAAATGCTGAAGGGAGAAGGGATTCGTGGCTAATAAAACAACTTGATTACTATGAAGTCAATTACGCCCAAAGTGACATAGAAGAGATACAGAAGAGAGTTTTACTAATTCAGGAAAATATAATCCCCATACAAAGATTACTTCTTGAATATCCTGAAAGATGGCCAAGGATTTACAGTACTTTAGAGCTGTTTAGGGAAAAGGCAAAAATAGATTGGGAAAAAAGAAACGATGAAATGGATTATCATGGTATTTCTGAAAAAGAAAGAGAATATTTAAAGAAATCTTTGATGCTTACAAATCTTAAATTATCAAAGCTTAACGTTCCTTTACCTTCACCTATTTTCAATGCAATGTATAGATTTATAGAAGATAAAGACTTTGAATATCTTTTAGATAAAAAATCGATATCATATATTTTAACACTCACAGAAAGAGAAGATCCACCACCAAACTGGGATAAGAAACTTTATAGATTCTTGAGAAAATATTTTAGAAAAGAAATCATGAGATAATATCTTAGAAAGCGAAAGTTATTTAATCGACTGTCTTTTTTATTGGTCAGATTTAAATGACCAAAAAGAATCTTAATATTCTTGTATTTTCTATTATTAGTTTTTTTATAGTATTATTGTGGTTTATTGCGTTTCCAATTGATACCTCATTTAAGGGAGGTAAACTAATATTTGAAGGAACATATCTTTTTTTAGTTGTAGTAATGCTTTTTTATGTTCTTAAATTGAATATCAAAACATTTACCTTTGGTTGGGCAATGTTTTCTTATGGATTACTGGTGGACTTTCTAGATGAATTTACTAAAGAATCTGAGTTCTTCAATACTTACCTAGAAGGAATCTTAATTTCTATCGGTCTTTTCATAGTTATATTTGGATTTTGCGAAGCCGTTACAAAGGGAATGCGAGAAACAGACGAAATAAAGGATTTGAATAATACATTGAAACTCTTAAATAAAATATTAAGACACGATATATTAAATAATATTTCAGTTACTCTAATGTCATTAGAGATGCTAAATACTAAAGATACGAAACTTAAAGATAAGGCTACCAAAGCAATGAACAAAAGTGTAGACCTGATCAATAAGGTAAGGGAATTCGAAAATGACATCTCTTCTGATAATGATATTAGTACTTACAATCTGAAAGAGATAATTGATGAAGTAGTCAAGAATTATGATGTTAATATAAATCTCCACGGCAGCTTTAATATTAAAGTCAAAAATACATTTTCTTCAGTTATAGACAATATTGTTAGAAATGCTGTTGTTCACGGAAAGGCGGATACGATTGATATCTTTTTTTCTAAAAAGAATGAACACTACGAGTTAAAAATAGCCGATAATGGAAGAGGAATTCCAGACGATAATAAAGAAAAGGTCTTCGATGAAAATTTCAGTTTTGGGGATAATAAAGGTTCGGGTCTTGGCCTTTACATAGTAAAAGAGCTTCTCAAAAGATCTAACGGCGACATTAAAGTGGAAGACAA
>DUKX01000211.1 GCA_013329085.1 Methanofastidiosum sp.
TGTAAACGTTAATATTGTGATCGCCCAAAGCCTTGAAAACTTTTGCAGCTACGCCCGGAACCCCAATCATCCCAGCTCCAGAAACGTAAACAATCGCAGCATTTTCAATTATGCTTATGGCCTTTATAACTTTATGATTTGCCTTTGTATCCTTTAAGATTAGGGTACCTGGAGAGTCTGACATGCTATTTTTTACCCTGACAGGAATATTTTTAGAAATTGCAGGTTCTATTGTTCTTGGATGTAGAACTTTGGCACCAAAATATGCCAGCTCCATTGCTTCAAGATAGGACATCTCCGAAATGGTATAAGCATTACTACATATTTTTGGGTTTGTAGTCATAATCCCATCAACGTCAGTCATTATCCATATTTCATCAGCACTAAGCCCAGCGCCGATTATTGAAGCTGTGTAATCAGAACCCCCCCTACCCAGTGTAGTGATGTCCCCCTCTTTACTTTTGGCTATAAATCCAGTAACTACTGGGATCATGCCTTTTTTTATTAAGGGTGCCAGATTCTCAGATATTTTTTTATAACTCTCATTAAAGAATACTGCCGCCTCTCCGAAGTTATTATCTGTGACAATCAAGGAGAATGCGTCTACTTTATCAGATGGCACACCATGTGCTTCTATTGTTTTGGATAATATAAAACTCGATAGTCTTTCTCCAAAAGAAACTATTCTATCCTTTGAACGTAAAGAAAGTTCACCTAAGTAATGTACTCCTATCAAGCTTTTTTCAAGATCAATTAAAAGAGTATCAATTTTTTCCTTGGTAATTTTTACTAATTCTTCATTTTTTATATTTTTACAAGCGTCAAAATGCTTATACCTGAGTTCATTTAAGATGGGGGCAATGTCTTCTCCCTTAAGAGATTTGTCAGCGGCCCCTAGGAGCATGTCTGTAACACCAGACATTGCAGAAACGACAACTACAACTTCATTTCCTTTATTGTATGTATCTATGGCTATATTTGCAGTGTTAAGGAATCTTTCAGCGTTGCCGACAGATGTCCCTCCATATTTCATCACAATTCTCATCTAAGACCCCCAAACATGTTATTTAGGCAAGAAATCTACTTAAAAGACTTTCTAAAAAATAAATTTGCGTTCTCTCCCTGATACTTTTTTTAAATAATCAATAGATTCCTTGTAATATGGAAACTTCTCTTCTTCTTTTTTAAACGACCCGGGGTGAATTTTTCTCCTGCCCCTCTTATAAGTGAATCCAAATTTAATATGCAGCATTTCGTGGTACATTATGTATTCAACTACATACTTTGGAGTTTTTTTCTCATCCAAAAGACTTGAGACTACGATCTCATTTTTAGAGCGGTCATATCTCCCAAAAATCCTGTAAGCCCTCCTCTTGGACCATCTTAAAGCAGGCTTAGTTATTTCATTAGAAAAATATTTAGTATTAATCGTGTGAAATATTTCATCAAGATTAAAATAACTCCCATTTGGCTCGTGTATTCCCTTAATATTATCAAAAGATTCGTTGATTATGAGGTTGTGGATATAATCATTATATACTCTTTTATACCTAGGCGCTACCCGGATGCCTTTAATTTTGGATAAAAGAACATATGCAAGAGCTTCTTTTACTTCTTGGGGCGCGTCTTTTAATTTATCAGATGCCCTAACGTATAGAACACCTTTTTTTACCCTAGCAGTATTCTTTATGCTTTTATAGGGATAATAGTCAGATACTACCTTATACCTAAATCCCAAGTTTAGAGATACATTGGAAATTATTTGATTTAATTTGGCATCCATTGGACAGATTTCTGATGTTGACTTATAAAGATTTTTGGGAAAAGATTTATAACATGACTACCTTGTTTGTTCGTGGTTAATTGTACTTCCCAATCATTCTTAACACAAATAAAGAAGTTTTAATCATCGGTGCAGGTAATGTATCCCTCAGAAAAACAAAAAAACTTCTTGAATTTACAAATAATATTAAAGTTGTTTCTTCAGAGTTTCATAAAGATTTTGATAATCTAAATATCAAAAAAATTAAAATGGAAATAAATGAAGAGAATTTTCTTACACTAATTAGTGAAGATATCATCTTTGTTATACTATCATTAAATAATAAGGAACTTAACAGAAAACTTAGCAGCATTTGCAAAAAAAATAGAATAATGGTAAATGTAGTTGATGACAAGGAACTATCGGATGTAATCTTCCCGGCCGTTATAAAAAAGGAGAATCTACTAGTTGCTGTGTCTACCAAAGGAGAATGCCCATACTATTCCAAAAAACTTAAAGAAGAAATAGCGGAATTTATCGATAGAAAGGATAAAGAAGCAAAAATATTGATTAATGCTAGAAAGAAAGGGGATGCCCTTGATGATACTTATGAAAGAATTAAAAGAGGATTGTGAATGTTCCTACTAAATTTTATGGTTACCTACCAAAATGCACCAGCATATGTGAGGGAAAAATTTTCCTTTTCTAAAAAACATAGGAACGAACTTATGAGACAAATATGTTGCGAAACTGGTGTAAAAGGATGTGTAATACTAAATACATGCAACAGAACAGAGATATATTGTGTAGCAGACAGGGGCGAATCTATAGAAGGTATTATCCTCCTTTTGAAGGATATCAGCCCAGATGTTGAGAATTATTTAGAGGTATCTAGTGGAAATGAAGCGATAAGGCATTTGTTTAGGGTCGCTTCAGGTTTAGAATCACTAATTATTGGCGAAAATCAGATTTTATCCCAAGTTAAGAATAATTATTTTGAATGTAAAAGCGAATGCTCAACAGATTCCTTATTAGACATTATTTTTAACCAAGCAATAAGAGTTGGAAAACTTGTAAGAACAAATACTGACATTTCTAAAGGTGGAGTCTCAGTTGGAAGTGCTGCGGTCAAACTCGCCGAAAATATATTCGGTTCTTTAATTGATAAGAAAATATTGATTGTTGGTGCAGGAGAAATGAGTTGCCTTATTGCTAAATCACTCTCTTCAAAAGGCGTTGATGGTGTATATGTTTCTAATAGAAACTATGAAACAGCAAAAAACATAGCAGAAACTATAGGTGGCCAAGCACTAAAATTTGACTATTTGATGGATCATATCAAAGTTTCAGATCTTGTTATAACTGCAACTTCAGCCCCCCATACAATAATCCACGCAAGTGAAATTAAAGAAATAGTAAAGGAACGAAATAATGATTTAGTAATCATAGACATTGCAATACCAAAAGACGTTGAGAGCTCTGTTGGGGAAATTGAAAATGTCCATCTTTACAATATTGACTCGCTATCGGAAATAGCTAAAGAGAATATGGAAATAAGAAGGGAAGAAGCTGAAAAAGCATCATTAATAGTAGAACAAGAATTAAAAAAACTTGAGACTAATCTTAAAGGAATGTTTGTAGAACCCTATATAGCGGATGTTTGGGTAAAAGCAGAAGATATAAGAAAAATAGAATTAGATAGAGCTTTAAGAATGCTTAATCTGGATAATGAAAAAGAAATAATGATTCTAGAGGATTTGACAAAGGCCATAGTTTCTAAGGTCTTGCATAAACCAGTCAGAGATTTAAGAGAAAAAGTATACAATAACTTGGAGGCGGTAGAATCTTTCCAGAAGTTAGATTGAGAAGACTAAGAAAAAATGAAAGACTTAGAGCTTTGCTTAGGGAGCATGATGTGACCCCAAATGATCTAATTTATCCTATTTTTGTACATGAAAAAAATAAGATAGAAGAGATACCTTCTATGCCAGGCCAATATAGATATCCAGTCTCTGAGTTAAAGAAAATTACAAAAAAAGTGGAAGATCTTGGTATACCAGGAATTTTACTTTTTGGCATGCCTGAAAAAAAAGATGAAGTTGGTAGTGAAGCATATAGTGATAAAGGAATTGTTCAAAAGGCAATTAGAAATATAAAAGATAATACCGACCTTCTTGTGATTACAGATATTTGTCTTTGCCAATATACTTCGCATGGTCACTGTGGATTAGTAAGTGGCGGGATAATAAAAAATGATGACACATTAAAATTATTGGCTAAAACTGCTTTGTCCCATGCAAAGGCAGGTGCAGATATAGTAGCCCCGTCTGACATGATGGATGGAAGAGTTCTTGCAATAAGAACTGAATTAGACAATAACTCTTTCGAAGAAATTCTGATTATGTCTTATGCTGCAAAATTTTTATCATCTTTTTATGGCCCTTTTAGAGAAGCAGCCCATTCTGCGCCAGTTTTTGGAGATAGGAGAACTTACCAAATGGAACCTGGGAATATCTTAGAAGCTTTAAGAGAAGTTGAACTTGACATTAAGGAAGGCGCTGATATCGTTATGGTTAAACCTGCCTTGCCTTACCTAGATGTCATATTTAGGGTTAAGGAGAAATTTGGACTGCCCACAGCTGCATATAATGTCAGTGGCGAATATTCTATGGTAAAGGCGGCGTCAAAGATGGGCTGGATTGATGAAAATAAAGTAATGGAAGAGTTGCTCCTATCTATAAAGCGTGCTGGAGCTGACTTTATTATATCGTACTTTGCATTGGAGTACGCATCCAGATGAATAGCTTCGACATATATAAAAAATTAAGAGAACATTTTGGAGGAGTGGGCAGCTGGTGGCCAAAAGATAGGCCTTTTGAAGTTATAATTGGTGCCATACTTACCCAACAATCAACTTGGACCAATGTTGAAAAGGCTTTGAGCAATCTAAAAGAAGCGAATATTCTAACTCCAAAGGATATAGTAGAATTACCTCTTGACGATTTAAAGAAAATAATTAAACCAAGCGGTTTCTTCAATCAAAAAGCAGAAAGATTGAGAAAAATATCTGAATATCTTTTGGCTACTTATAGTGGAGATCTTGAATTATTATTTTCCAAGGATAAAAAAATTCTACGAGAAGAGCTATTAGAATTAAATGGTATTGGTAATGAAACTGCCGATAGTATTATTCTATATGCCGCAGAAAAAACTGAATTTGTCGTTGATGCTTATACAAAGAGAACCTATTCAAGATTAAAAATTGTTGAAGAAAAAATTAGATATGATGATTTAAAAAAATACATAATAAATGAAATACCAGAAGACCTACTAATATATCAAGAGTTTCATGGACTTATAGTCTTACTAGGAAAAAACATATGCAAGAAAAATCCAAATTGTAAAGAGTGTCCACTTAGTTCAGGATGTAAGTATGCAATTAATCAAAAGATACATTAATCGCTCTTAATAGCTTTTTTAAAAATACTCTTCGCACTTTCAGAATATCTTTTTGCCTCGTCAGTTCTTCCTTGTGATTCATACATCTCAGCAAGATTTAACATTGCCATCGCTACATCAGGATTATTAGTGCCAAATACCTTTTCTAGAATTATTAGTCCCTTCTTAAAATATAATTCTGCTTCTTCGTATCGCTCTTTTGCCCTATATAATCCTGCTAGATTATTTAAAAATGTCACAAGCGAAGGATGGAATTCGCCTAAAGTTTTCTCAGATATTTGAAATGCTTCTTTAAAGTAGCGCTCTGCTTCGTCATATTGGCCTATGCTCTCCTTGACCAGAGCGATATTATTAAATGTCATTGCATGATAGTGGTGGTTCTTACCATAACTCTTTTCATCAATTTTCAGCACTTCTCTGTAAAGTTTTTCAGCTTCTCCGTAATTTCCTTCAAGATAATAAATTCCGGCAATATTATTTATTGCTGTGGCAATGTCTGGGTGTTCTGGACCACAAGCACTTCGCCATATTTCAAATGCCCTCTTATACAGATTTAACGCTTCTGTATATTGCCCTTTTATTTTATGAATTTCCGCCAAATTATTCAAAGCAGATCCAATATCGGGGTTCTTGGAATCTTTATTATGTTCAAAAATTTCTATTGCCTTCCTGTAAAGAGTCTCTGCTTCATTGAATCTTTTCTCTAAACGGTAAAGGTCTGCCAGATTATTATAACCTGTAGCGATTTCAAGGTGATTTTGGCCTAAAGCTTTTTGTTTAATCTCTAAAGATCTTTTATATAGTGGTTCAGCCTCTTTGTATTTACCCCTCGATACATAAATACCTGCAAGATTATTCAAAGATGTGGCAACATCTGGATTATCAGGGCCTAAATTATTTTCCCATATTCCTAATGCTTTTATAGAAAGGGATTCAGCTTCTTCAAACTTTCCTTGTGCATCATAAATCAAAGAGAGATTGTTCATGGAAATAGCAACTTTGGTACTATCATTTCCGTAGACTTTTTTTGCAATATCAATGGAAAGTTTTGCAAGCTCTGCCGCTTCGGTGTATTTTCCTTCTCGATAAGTATTTATTGCCTTATAAGTAGTATTATCCCAAAGTACGTCAAAGGCTTTTTCCTGATTCTTAGAGACCACATTATTACCCCAATATTCCAATAAAAAGCTAAATAGACTTATACTTAGCTATTATCTCTTTTAACTCATTAAATCTAACAGGTTTTCTCAAAACTTCTTTTGCCCCTGCTTCTAAAGCTTTGGAACCTATAGTAGAGCCATAAGCCGTTATAGCAATTATCTTTGCCTTAGAATCAAATTGAATGATCTCCTTAGTCGCATCTATGCCACTTTTTTTTGGAAGTTTTAAATCCATAAGAACTACATCGGGTTTATGCTCTTTGTAAAGGGCAACAGCTGCTTCTCCATCCGAAGCTGTGAACAAAGTATCTCCCTCCAAGAATTCCTGATAAAATTCGGATAAATCTTTATAATCCTCTACTATTAAGATTTTAGACATAAAATCACTCTATTATTTAAATATCTAGTTTCCTTATGTATTTATCGTATAAAAACTTTATTATGAAAAACGATAGACTTTTAATTGATATTAATTTAACCCAATTGAAACTTATCTTTCAACAAAACCTTTAAAAGTCATAGAAAGTAAGATAAGTAACACAAAATATAAATAAAGTAACACGATATATGAGGTGTGATAAATGAAAGGTGCAATATTAGTTGGACATGGTAGTAGGCTCAGTTACAACAAAGAGCTTTTAACAAAATTATCAGAAATTTTTAAAGATTATTTTGATGGAGGAATAATAGAGATTGGATTCATGGAAATGAATGCCCCAAAGATAATGGACGGTGTAAAAAGTGCTGTTAAGAAGGGTGCCGATGAATTGTATATAATTCCAGTATTCTTAGCAAAAGGCGTTCATACAACGGAAGATATTCCAAATGAAGTCGGTGGTTTTCAAAATGGGAAGAGCACAATTGATGTAGACGGTAAAAAAGTAAAACTAATTTACTGCGAACCTATTGGCCCTGACAGAAGAATTGCTGAGATCCTTTGGGATAGAGTAAAGGAAAAATATTAATGAACAAGTTCATCGTACTTGATATAAATCATGGAGGGGATTACCTAGCATCTATCCTAAAGGATCGGGGCTACGAGGTAATTGTCTATGATACATATCAAACTAGGGGCGAAAAAAGACAAGAGATCAATAAAAAAAATATTCAGGTCATTGATTCGGTAGAAAGGAATTACATAGATTACACCATTGTACATCCTGTCCATTGCCCCGAGCATTTTCTTTCTTCTTTTTCAGATAATAAGAAATTAACACATCATGAGCTAGTAAAATTTCTATTTAATGGTAAAAATAATGTAATTGAAATCACGGGGTCAAAGGGCAAAACAACAACGGCCCATATTTTGGCCTATCTTCTTTCGTTTGACGATGAAGTTTTCCTTAACTCCTCAATGGGTTTTGAGACTTTTCTAAAAGGTAAAGCCAGAGTATTAGACGAAAATAATTCAATATCTGCTGGGTATACAGCTAAAATATTGTCAGAGCATAATAAAATGCCCCAAGTACTTGAAGAAAGCCTCGGTATATGTGGAGTCGGCAATATCTCAATTCTGACAAGTACAAATCCAGTCTATAAAATAAAAGGTGGAAATAGTAATTCATTGGAAGCAAAAAAACAGCTTTTCAAATTATCAGAAGATAAGATTATAATTGATGGAAAAGATAAGATTGCAAATGATTTAGCGGATGAATCTGGAAAAGAAGTAATTCGAATATGGGAAGATGTAAGGATTGAACTTCCTGATTATTTAGAAATTGGAAAGGATGTTCAGTCTAGCATTTATTTCAAAGATTTAGAATTGCAATCTAAATTCAATGGAAATTATCTTCTAGCAGGATATGTGAATCCCATGTTATTTAGCATTATGGCCCTAAAGATATTAAATAAAGACCTAGGAAAAATGTCAGAGCATTTAACTATGTTTAACGGCGTAGCAAATAGATTATCTGTTGTAAAAGAAAATGATTATACTAAAATTATTGATAAATC
>DUKX01000066.1 GCA_013329085.1 Methanofastidiosum sp.
AAAAAGAATTATTAGATGTAATTTCTAAAGTAAATGGGGTTGAAGATTTCCATAAACTAAGAATAAGGCATATAGGGCATTATTATTCTATGAGCATTCATATTCTAGTTGAGAAATCATTGAATATTGTTGAAGCTCACCAAATTTCGGATAGGGTTGAAGGAGAAATAAGGAATTTTCTAGGACATGAAACAATCATTACAGGNNTCCATATATTAATCATGATTTGTATTTAACAAATCAAAGAGGACAATAATGGTTAAAGAATCTTCTGAATCCCGCATTGCCAAATTGAAAAAATTGAAGAATGGTGATATCGATAGTTTTTCGCCTAAAGACATAGTTTGTGTGGATGATTATGAAAAGTTATCTATTGTCTTTAAGAATGCCCCTATAACAACTGAGAAATTTAAATTATTAAGAAAAAAAATAGAAAAAAGAAAGAGATAAATAGAAAAGTATATAAAATTAGAATTAAAGATTTATGCATGAATAAAGGACGTATTCTAAGTTTAATAGGGGGCATTATACTAATAGTAGCCGCTTTTTTGCCATTTTCTTATTTTGTCGATGGCCTATACTCAACTTTTGAAATTACAGTTGCAGTACTGATGAATTTTACTGATAATTCAGTAATGCAAAACTTTCTGCTTCAAGTAAATCCATCTTATGGTATGGCCGCTATGATTTTAGCGTTAATAGTTGCAGGATTTCTATTACTTACCATAGGCGGTTTACTTGCAATTATTAAGAAAGCAGGCGGCTCGATAGCGGGCCCTGGTGGGATGGTAGTATTAACAATAGCGGGCTTTCTTTATGCTGGGGCTTTAATATTTGGTTTTTTAGGGATTGGATTTTATTTAGGCTGGCTCGGTGCTATTATCTGCATTATAGGTGGCGTAATATCTCCTGACAAAGACAAAAGTAAAATTAATGTTTCTGTTAATCAGCAGCAGAATGTAACAACTAATGGAGCGCCCATGGGCTCGACTCAAAGCACAAAGAATTCAACTCCCGAATATATCACTAAATATTGTAATAAATGTGGATATCAAAACAAGGCAGATACTTCATTTTGTGTTAATTGTGGAAATAGACTATAATCTTATTCTTTTTTAATTTTCTTATTTTGTTTTAATAATTTGACTTACGAATTTCGTAATATTATATATTATTAAATTCAAAAAGGGAAACATTTATTAGTTATTGCTATTACTTTTTTACATACTTCCTCATGGAAGTACGAAACGGAGGTATTAGGGATGAAAAGAATAGGACAAATAAGCATTGTATTACTCTTGATATTGGCTGTTGTTGCAGCCAGCGGATGTACCGGTACAAAAAGTAAAAAATTAGTAGAAGAAGGATATCTTACTATCGGAACTGAGGCACAATACCCGCCCTTTGAGATAAGGAAGGCGGATGATAGTTTCTACGGTTTTGATATTGCTTTAGGTGAAGCCTTAGCTAAAGAACTAGGACTTAAACCAAAATTTGTAGATACTGACTTTGCATCAATTATTGCATCGTTAAATGCAGGTAAATTTGATGTAGCAATGTCAGCAATGACCATTACTGAAGATAGAAAGAAAACAGTCAACTTCTCGGACCCTTACTTTGATGCAGGATTAAGCATGGCCGTTCCAATTAACAGTAACAAACAAACTGTTAATGATTTAAATGGAGCAATAATCGGCGTCCAGCTTGGAACTACAGGCGATCTATACGCATCTGAGCTCAAGAATGTAAAAGAAATTAAGAGATATGCTCACGCACCAGACGCTTTTCTAGATATGAAAAATGGAAAAGTAGACGCAGTAATTAATGATGACGTTGTTAACAAACCTATTATTGCAAGTGACCCTACATCATTCAAAGTTGTCGGCGGTTTATTGACAGTAGAACAATACGGAATTGCAATTCCAAAAGAGAATGAAGATCTACTTTTGAAAATAAATGCAGCGCTCAAAAAGCTAAAAGAAAATGGAACTTACGACCAAATATACGACCAATACATAGTTAACTGGTCTGAAGAATAAACAAAAAAAGGTGACCAAAGTGGTAGGGCTTGGATTTCAAATTGATTTATTTGTAAGAATATTGCCTGAATTACTTAGGGGTGCAGCTATAACAATCCAACTAACTGCATTCTCTGTGGCCATAGGCACTTTAATTGGACTTTTTATGGGTATTGCAAGGATATCCCATTACAAGATTTTCAGTGTGCCTTCAGCACTTTATGTGGAATTTATTCGAGGAACACCACTTTTGGTCCAAATAATGATAGTTTACTATGGATTACCTGCTTTAGGATTAAATCTTGACCAGTATACTTCAGGTATCCTGGCTTTATCAATTAATAGTGGGGCCTATATCGCCGAGATATTCAAAGCAGGTATCAAATCAATTAAAAAAGGACAAACAGAAGCCTCAATCTCTCTAGGATTAAATTATATGCAGACGATGAGGTATGTAATACTACCCCAAGCAACTAGGAATATACTTCCTGCTTTAGGTAATGAATTTATTGCATTATTAAAAGACTCTTCGCTTGTTTCAGTCATAGCTATATCTGAACTTTTAAGAAGAGGCATGATAGTCTATTCAAGAACTTATGATGCCTGGACACCGCTTTTGGGTGTTGCTCTAATCTATCTTTGTATAACTATACCACTATCACGAGCAGTTCAATACATTGAAAAGAGGTGGGAAATCCTTGATTAAGAATAAAACTATTAGAAAAAAATTAGCACCTATCAGTAACAACTCAAATGGACATCCCATAATAAAAATGGTCCATGTCAAAAAATCTTTTGGAGATCTAGTAGTCTTGAAAGATATTAACCTTGAAATAAAGAAAGGGGAAGTCTTAGTTGTTCTTGGCCCTTCAGGTTCTGGGAAAAGTACACTGATTCGTTGCATTAACAGATTAGAGAAAATAGAAGAAGGAGAGATTCTAGTAGACGGAATGGATATTTATTCTCCTGATATGGATGTTCATAAATTAAGGACAAAGGTCGGCATGGTTTTTCAACAGTTTAATTTATTTCCTCACATGAAGGTATTGGACAATATAATTCTCTCACCGCTTAAAGTAAAAAGAATTCCTAAAAATCAGGCAAAGAAAGAAGCTTTGGAGTTATTAAAAAAAGTAGGCCTTGATGACAAATTTAATTCATATCCCCATGAACTTTCTGGCGGCCAACAACAACGAGTTGCTATTGCTAGGGCTCTTGCTATGAATCCAGATGTTATGCTATTTGATGAAGTAACATCAGCCTTGGATCCAGAACTTGTAAAAGGTGTTCTTGAAACCATGAAAGAACTTGCAAAGATGGGAATGACTATGATAGTTGTTACTCATGAAATGGGATTTGCAAAAGAAGTTGCAGATAGAGTCATATTTATGGATGAGGGGTATATTATTGAAGAAAATGAACCTAAAGAAATATTTGAAAATCCTCAGAATCCAAGAACTCAAGCATTTATATCCAAAATATTATAATTAATTTTTTTATCGGGGCGGATTATGAAAAACAAATCATTGGTATTGAGTTTTACATTAATTCTTATAATCTCAACTTTATGTTGTGTAAATCAAATTAAGAACAACAATTTAGAAAATAAAGATATACTGTATCAATACTCAACAATTGAAGCTCTTTTAGAAGGGATTTATGAAGGTGACATGACTTTTGGTGAACTTAAAAGTCATGGGAACTATGGCCTTGGAACATTAAATTCTTTGGATGGTGAAATGATACAAGTTAATGGAAAATTCTATCAAGTTAAGGTAGATGGAATAGCGTATCCGGTTGAAGACAATGAGAAAACTCCTTTTGCAATAGTTACATTTTTTGATATAGATAAATCTATTAAAATAGATGAAACCTTAAATTATAATCAATTCACAGAATATATTGACAATAACATTCCTACACATAATGTATTTTATCTAATATTGGTGGAAGGTAATTTTGATTATATAAAGACTAGGAGCGTACCTAAACAAGAAAAACCTTACCCGCCATTAGTCAAAGCCGTAGAAGATCAAAGATTTTTTGAATTTAATAATGTGAAGGGAACCTTAGTAGGTTTTAGAATACCTCAATATGTTGGGGATATGAACGTACCCGAATATCATTTTCATTTTTTAACAGAAGACAAAAAGGCAGGGGGACACGTTCTTGAATTAAAGATCCATGACCAAGAAGTACATATTGACTATACACATAACTTTTTTATGACTGCCCCCGATACTGAAGATTTTTACAATTTATACTCTGATAACGAAATAAATGAAGATGTTAGGATTGTAGAGAAAGGTAAATAATAATTGTAGTTTTTTCACTATTTTTTTAGACTGACCATTACCTTATATCCAATTACAATATATCTTAAAAAGGAATATAGATATTATAGAGATATTATGGATGTCAATAAAGCTATATTTGAAAGAAGAGCTTATAGATCCTTAGAGCTTGTAGAAATAACTCCAGAGGTTATTAAATCCCTAGCAGAAAGTGCAAGACTTTCCCCTTCGTGTTTTAATAATCAGCCATGGCGGTATATTTTCGTTACAGATCCTACAGTTCTGACAAACATGTACTCTGCCCTTTCAACGAATAACGACTGGGCAAGAGCTGCCTCTATGATAATAGTTGTATTTTCTAAAAAAGAAAATGACTGTTTAATAAAAGACAGAGAGTACTATTTATTTGACACTGGGATGGCAACTGCTTTCATTATTTTAAGAGCCACTGAACTTGGATTAGTTGCCCACCCCATAGCAGGGTATAGCCCTAAGAAAACTAGAGAGATTCTAGGAATACCAGATGAAATGAATGTTATTACTCTTGTTATTGTGGGAAAACATTCTTCACAAATGAATCCGCTGATGAATGAGAATCAAAAAGAAGTTGAAAAAGAAAGACCTGAAAGATTGACAGTAGATAAATTTGTTTTTATGAATAGATACCATGATTAGAATCATATAGCCTGAAAAATTAATTCTATCTTTTAAAATATATACAAAATATTAGAAATCCTCAAGATATCTCAATAAAATGACCAAGTAAACTTATATATATACAAAAATGATACATGTTAGAAGATAAGAAAAATAACATAATCTATATCAAAAATTTTAGAGTTATAGGGTAGGAGGATAGAGAATGGAAGATATTTCTATTGTTCTTTGTGGTGAAGCTGGACAAGGTATAGAAACTATTGAAGATATATTAACAAAAATACTCAAGGATTCAAAATACAATATATTTGCCGTAAAGGAATATATGTCAAGGGTTAGGGGTGGCTCAAACTCTACAGAGATTAGAGTGTTCCAAAAACCTATTAGGGCGTATGTTGATAGAATCGATTTATTATTTGCTTTAAGTAACAAATCCTTAGATCATCTAAAAGATAGAATCTCAGATAATACAATAATATTTGGAGATAAAGAGATCTTAGGCGATATTCAAAAAGTCATCGACATCCCTTTGTCAAAAATTACTAAGAAGATAGGAAGCAGCGTTTATAGCAATACTGTTACTGCAGGTGTAATATGTGGAATGCTTAATGTTTCAGAATATGAGTTCCGAAATTTTATTACAAAATACTTTGAAAAAAAAGGAGAGCCAATAATAAACAAAAATCTTGAAGCTGCAAGTGAAGGATTTGAATTGGCCAAAAAGATAATCGAATCTGGAGTCACTATAAAAGTGAAAAAAAGTGAGGAACTGTCCAGAGATATAAGCAAGGATATACTAATTTCAGGTAAAGATGCAGTTGCACTTGGAGCTCTAGCTGGGGGGTGCAACTTTATTTCTGGTTATCCAATGTCACCTGCTACAGGAATTCTTTCTTTTATGTCTACTTACTCAAAGGAATTTGAGGTTGTTGCTGAACAATCAGAAGATGAGATAAGTGCCATTAATATGGCCATTGGAGCTTGGTACGCAGGTGGGAGAGGGATGATTACAACATCCGGAGGAGGATTTGCTTTGATGGAAGAAGGAGTAAGCTTGGCAGGAATGGCTGAAACTCCCGTAGTTATCCACATAGGCCAAAGACCTGGGCCAGCCACAGGCCTCCCAACAAGAACTGAACAAGGTGACCTTGATCTTGCGTTATATGCTGGCCATGGAGATTTTGCACGAATAATATTGTCGCCCGGTAGTATTGAAGACTGTTTTTATTTGTCAAAATACGCCTTTTCTTTCGCAGATAAATACCAGATACCTGTTTTTATACTAACAGACCAATATTTATTAGATTGCCAGTACAATATACCTTCTTTGGATCATAAAAAATATGGGATAAAAAGATATGTAGCACAGACAAAAGATGACTATAAAAGATACCAATTTACAAAAACAGGAGTATCCCCTAGAGGAATACCTGGGTTCGGAGAAGGACTTGTGATACAAACTGGAAATGAACATGACGAGACCGGGCATACTACTGAAAATGCAATTCTAAGAAAAAAGATGGTTGAAAAAAGATTCAATGAAAAACTTAATCAAATCAAAAATGAAGTTATTTACCCTGAACTTCTTGGTGGAAAAGCGTACAAATATCTTTTGATAGGGTGGGGATCTACAAGAAACATTGTAGAAGAGTCACTAAAACAATTGAGAGAACCCAAACTTGGATTTTTATATTTCAAACAATTATACCCCCTGCCAAGAGAAGTTATGGGATATCTAATTAATGCCAAGAAAGTTATTGCTATAGAAAATAATGCCTCGGGACAATTTGCAAATCTCATAAAACGAGAAACAGGTTTTGATATTAAAAATAAGATATTAAAATATGATGGTAGGCCATTTTCTGTTGAAGAAGTTACTACAAGAATAAAAGATATTCTGGAGGAATAAAATGGAAGCTAAAGATTTTGATTTACAAAATATTGATATTTCATGGTGCCCTGGATGTGGAAACTTTACATTATTAAGAATATTAAAAGAAACATTTGCAGAACTCCAAATAAAACCTCAGGACCTTGCAGTTATTTCGGGAATTGGTCAGTCCTCAAAAACTCCCCACTATTTTAAGGCTAATACTTTTCACACATTACACGGACGAGCCATTCCAATAGCAACTGCAGTAAAGTCTATTAATCCAAATCTCACCGTAATAGCTGAAGGTGGAGACGGCGATATGTATGGAGAAGGTGGAAATCATATACTGCATGCAATAAGAAGAAATCCAAATATCACAAATATAATACACAATAACATGGTTTACGGATTGACTAAAGGACAAGCTTCTCCCACTACAATGCTAGGCGTTAAAACTACATTACAAGTTGAAGGCGTTATCCTTGAACCTTTCAATCCCATTGCCGTTGCAATTGCATTAAATGCTTCTTTTGTAGCCCGTGCATTTGTTGGAGACATAGAACAAACTAAAGAAATATTAAAAAAAGCTATTTCCCACAAAGGGTATGCTATAATTGATATATTCCAGCAATGCCCATCTTTTAACAAAATAAACACATTTGAATGGTTTAAACAAAATACATATTATCTTGATGATAAACACGATCCCCTCAACAGGATTGAAGCATTCAAGAGATCTATTGAAACTAAAAAATTACCACTTGGAATTTTTTATATAAATGAAAAAAATTCATTTGAAGAAAATATTGGACTCTATAAGGATAATAAAGATCCACTGTGCTTTAGAGAAAGAGCATCAGATAAAATACAGAAATTTATTGACTCTAAAATGCGTTGAGTATATAAATTATTGACAAAAGTCTTTTAAACTTACTTAATTTTCTCACGTTAGGGTGATAATATAGCTACAAAGAAAAAGAAGAGTGTTGCTGAGAAAAAAATAACTAAGACTACTAAGACTGCATCTAAAAAGGCCGTGACTACAAAAACTAAGACAAGTGCAACTAAAACAGAAAAATCATTTTTGAACGATAAGAAGAAAATAACTATGGTTGGAGCAGTTGCACTAGTGTTGATAATTGCTGCAATAGCTGGATTTTTTTATATGCAAGAAAATGAAAAAAATAAAGTTGAAGAAGCAGTCAGATTACACGTTGAATATTACAATACCAGAAATATTGATGCATACTATGACCTCGTATCCCAAAATTCTAAAGAGAAATACAACATTAAGTTAGAAGATATATCTAACCTCCTAAATAAAGCTGCATTTGACGGAACAAATATTACAATTGTAAATATAAGTCAAATTACAATTCAAGGAGATGACGCAGAAGCTAGAGGCGTTATCATTGCAAAGAACAATCAAGGATCTGAAACAAAGTCATTCGTTGAACTCTATAAAAAGGAAAACGGCGTTTGGAAATACGAACAGAGAATGTGGCAAGACACAGCTACTTCACAGGTTCCTCAGTAATAATATTTTTTCCTTTTTCACAAGGAATAATTTTTAATTTTGCATTTTTAAATTCTTTTTTAATCTCTTTTCCCTCGTGGAGCCTATCTAAAAAAAGGGCAAGTGCAGATATCTCAGAATGAGGTTGATTTGTAACGGAAAGATTGTAGCTAGATAACTCGTAAATATCTTTTGGAACTTTTTCTGCGCCAACTACGACCATGAGGTCTTTATTTTCATTAAAAACAAGATCTTTAATCTCGTCAATCTTTTCTTCAAATGGAGTACCATACATAGTCAAGTGCACGGATATCCCATCAAATTTTTTGAAAGCCTGCTTATATGTTTCAAAATAAACAGGGAAAACACCGCCCCACCTCTTAGAAACGCTGTCTAAACTTCGTTTTATTTTTTCATCTTTTTCCCAGATTGAGATAGAATCTGCTCCAAAGGTTCTTGAAACTAATGCAACGTGAGTTGTAATACGATGGTCCCTTTCGGGCCTGTGGCCAATCCTAAGAACTGTGATGCTCATTTTTTGATCATTGTAGAAGACATTTG
>DUKX01000109.1 GCA_013329085.1 Methanofastidiosum sp.
TCTCCCTAACATCTCTGTCTCTTTGTCGGGTTTTATAATTTTCATAACCCCAAAATAAAATGGTCCATAATAAACAGGTAAATACAGTGGTTATAGTAATGACCATTATTTGTTTTGCAATGATATTCATTTTAGTAGACATCTTCTGGCAACCTCAATATGAATGGGGATAAAAGAAATCTTTTAATATAACCGTGGGATATATTTTCTTTTTTTTATCTGGTTCATAATAGAAACACACAATCCCCAGTTTTTTATTTTCCGTTATTAGCAGAACATAATTATTTGTTAAAACATATTCGTCTTTAGTTAAATTATTTCTTAATGAAAATTTATTAATTTCTATCCATAAATCATCTAAAGGTAAAATATGTTCAGAATTGCAAATAGTTGTTGATAAAATGCATTTAGTCATCCAATCATTTTTCACCCTTATATAGCTGCTCTCTCGAATTAATCCAAAAGATAATAAATTAAACCCTAAAATTAAAAAATAAACAAAAGTAGTAACAAAGAATGAAATAATTATCATTTGATATTTAGATATTTGATTATTCATATATTGTTATCTCAAATATAATCGTTTGATTTTAAGATATATCTCACAGCCTAACAACTTAATAATTTGTAAATAATGGACTGGAGAAATCATATTCAAGAGGGAAGAGTATAATCGAGAACGACCTCACGGCTCTATGGGATACCAAACCTCAGAAGATTTCGGGGACTGTTGTTGCAACTCTTCGATTGTTACGTTCCCTGCGAGTTGCAACATTCTCCTAAGACTTGGAGTGTAATATATTATTGAGTAGGTAGGCTTTCAGAGATTAACTGATTATCAACCCTGGCAAATCCATTTATTCTGGCTTTTCCAAAAGCATCCTCTGCCTCCAATGTTTTGTCTGCTGCTTTACACATATTTCCCAAACAATACCAAATTTCCCCGTCATCAGGATGATTTTTCAGGTAACTATTTAGTATTCTTATGCCTTGAGTAAATCTATTGTCAGCTTTCAATAACTCTGAATATTGAATTATTCCATATCCGTAATCAGAATCTATCCTATAACCAATAGAAAAATACTCTTCAGCTTTTTCAAACTCATGTAATATAAAATAACAATTACCCAAGGCAAAACAAGGGCACTTATCATTAGGATTTAATTTATACATTTTCTTATAATACTCTATGGATAATTGATAATTTCCTTTTTTTCATTTATCACACCCAGCCAGTATAAAGCATGATA
This sequence comes from Methanofastidiosum sp., assembly GCA_013329085.1. GTDB lineage: Archaea > Methanobacteriota_B > Thermococci > Methanofastidiosales > Methanofastidiosaceae > Methanofastidiosum > Methanofastidiosum sp9950u. The sequence goes on from DUKX01000109.1 coordinate 1,251, forward strand.
ATTTTCACTATCCTCTTTTATCAAGTTAATTAATATCTTTTCAGCCTCGGTATCTCTATTCAAGCTAATGAGACATTTTCCATAACTGCAATTTACTCTTGGATCATCCGGAGAAATGGAAATAGCTTTTTCAATATACTTTAAAGCAACCTCCGGGTTCTCTTCGCTATCCAATACTATAAGACCTAGATTGTTCCATGCAGGTACAAATAAAGAATTGATTTGTATTGCCCTCTCATATAATCTTTTAGCATCAGTTATTTTCCCTGAACCTTCATATTCACAACCAAGATTAAATAATGATTCATAATCATCTTTTTTTAACGATATGATTTTATTTAACACTTCAAATTCTTTTTTCTCATCTCCGACTTTAGAACACAAAAAAGAATAATATTTCAAATAAGTAATCTTATTAGGAGTTAGGTTGCAAGCTTTTTCTGCATAATTTAAAGCCAGGATAAAATCACCTTTTGAATAGGCTTTTTTAGATTTACAGAACACATAATTTCCTACTAATACATCTACTAATTTCATGATTTATCCTTTGTTAATGACTCCATGGGAAATCTGAATCTTTGTGTGTCCAGTTGTAAGCTGGGTCCTTTGCCCAGGAAGAATATCGGTCCAAGACATTTGATGGATCATCCCATATTATTTTCCATTTTTTACTGCTCTTTTCTTCAGTTGGAATACCAGGCATCAAGGATATATTAAGACCGGCTAGGATTTAAAACTAGTTAATAGTAAGAATATTATGAACATCTTCATATTTCATGATGTGAAGTTGATATAAGTCTTTATTTGAAGGAATTGAATTATTCCCCCCATACAATACTAATAAAACAAATTCCATATGTTCTTTTTCGTTATTACTAATATCATCAATTCGTCTGTTTCCTAGGAAATAACGAAGAGTACTTTTCTCATTAGGTTTAAGTAATGCTTTAACGAGCCAGGATTCCCCAGAATCACCTTCAGATAAGGTATCTATTCTGCATAAATATATCTTTAATTCATTATCAGTATGGTTCACTATATCAAAAGGAAGATATGAATCGTGCTGTTGGCGATAATAATAAGTTCGATAATAGCGAACAGGAAAAGCTGTTATTATTTCAATTAAGAATAGGAGAGATAATAAGCTAAGTAATAATATAAAGCATTTTTTTAAAGTAACTGATTGATGAAGTGATATGGGTTTCATATTGAATTCCCTTTTTTGCCAGTTTCAATATGAATAACTCCAGATGAATCACTATAAGTCAGTATCTGCTTATATAAAAGATGACTATCAGCCAAATCTTTTGATTTATTTCTATAAGCTAAAAGAATATAACGTAGTTCTGCAATTTCTTCATTTGAAAAACTCTCTATGGGATTGTTATCAATAAAACAACAACACTCTTTGGTTTCGCCCGCCGGGATATCTTGATTCATCACCTTGCTTACATATTTATTATTCCAATTGATAGGAGGATTTATCCTGGTTATTTTGACAGTAATGGTTTGATCCGTTTCATTTGCAATATGATATTTCACATAGCAAGAGGGATTTTGGCTATAGTATCGATGATTATTGTCATGAAACCAATATCTGATTACCAGTAGATTTATTTCTAAACCCGCTGTAAGAAAAATATAAATAATAAATATGTTACCTACAATCTTCCTCATAATTCACTCAGTATCTATATAGATTTATCAGAGAAAATCAATTTCAAAGAAATAATCTTCATCCCAGTCAAAAGTATAATAACTTTCTCCTGGCTTGGCGTTACAATATTCAAATGCTTTTCTGATTTCATCAAATTTTAAAAAGCTTACGGTCCTTTTCTCCGGGCATTCATCAGGATCAAATTCATCTTCTTTCACCCAATGACCTTGGGCAATATATTCCTTAATAAATTCAGTCCCTTTTTCAGTCCCATATAGAATCGAACATCCTGGGCGATCTTTGAGTGTCCCTTTTAACAAAGGGATATTGACTTCCCCAAGGTTTCCAATGACTTTACAGATATCCCCTTCATCCATACCATAATACTCAGGATGAGGTAAATAGGTCTTGTCTTTTCGATTTACCACAATGATTCGATAAAAATAGTGATCATTCAGATAGAGTTCTTCAAAATCTCCATACGGGGATGTCTCTTCATTATATTATTTCCAAAATTCATTATCCTTGGTCTCAATCAAATCTGCCCAAGAAACATAATCGCAAATTTTGATTTTTAACATAAGTTTTTAGCCCATCGTAACCTTGATTTTGATAAATTTCATTTATCTGAGACCCCCAATCATTAAAATCACATGGAAGATGCTTTTTCCCTAGTTTTGTATGATAATCATCACTCTTTTTTTTCTCACCCCATTCTGTGTGATAATGTATCACTTTATTCTGACAATGTTTATCTTTATTATTTTCATGATAATCTTTATGAATACCCCATTATTCCAATACAGAATCGTCTTGATATTGGATTTTATTCTCAAAAAAATCTTTATATATTGGTTTTGTTGATGGAGTCAAAGGCTTAGCTTGATCGATTCCTAATAAATCAACTAAATCGACAAAATCTAATCCATCCTCATCATATCCATTAATCGGATCATTAAAGGTATACTGATAAAGGTTTGGCCCATCCAGTTTATAAGGTTCCCGGCTCAACCATCTCCCTATTTCAGGGTCATACCATCGGGCGCCGAAATAATAAAGCTGGACTTCCGGGTCCCATTCCTTCCCGGTCAGGTGAAGGAGGTTATCAGATGTCCCCTTGCTGAATAGGACATTGCCAAAACCCTCTTTATATAACAGTGCTTATAGTATCTTCAATCCCATTTAGGATTGTAATAGGGATTAAACCATAGATACTTATTCCCTTGGAACTAATAATGGCTAATCAGTAAACGCTTTTGGATAGGAAAGAAAAAAACCTATTTTAAATTATGGAATAAATCAACCCCATCATGTCTATACCAATGAGGTTCTATCTTCCAGAGATGGAGTGGTTTATGATTTGCTTCAGGTAGGGAAGTCTTCTCGAAATAGTAAAACCCTCTATGAGGCCCGGTTTCAAATTGCACCCAATACCCTTCCCCTTCTATATATCCTGCAAAGATTTGCCTGACCCTATTCCCCTCTGGATCTGAGCCATAAAAATTACTTGGTTTTTCCTTATCTTTATATAATTTCATATCTTCCATCACAGAGACTCTCATTTTATCCATCCAGCTCTTTTTTTTCGTAAATTGGGTCAATACCCCTTTCTGATGGGGAATAATCAATAAAATATTGATAACTAAAAAGGTAATTAATCCCCATAAGACAATCTCAACAGGTCTTTTCCAGAGAGAATTTGATATTTTAAAAGGTATCTTTGATTGGATAAGCTCGCTGATTAAAAATAATAAACCCCAAAAAGAAATAAAAAATAATATTAGCCAAAGAAGCCCTATGATTTGCAAGCCATCTGTTAATCCCGCCTGGTATCCCCAATCATAGGTTCTATATCCTGATAAGATGGATAAAACCAGGTTTACTGACAACAAGATTTTCTTAGCTCCCGGCATAATACCTGACCCCTCTCATTATCAGCATGCTGGCAAAATAGACGACAATATACAACACCGGGAAACAGAGGATACCCGCATATCTGTTCTTTTTAAATACGGCTAGACTGGCAGCTCCGCTCATCATAAGGATGGAGATCTCCCAGAAAAGAGCATACGACTCATTTTGAAATAAATAACTATTAAGGAAAGAAGAGACAAATAAAGTAATAACCATCCCTGCTATAGATAGGATAAGAGAAATAATAATTGTTAATAGACAAACTACCCCTTTATTTTTAGAATTTTCTTTATATGCTATATAGCCGGCAAAAAACGGATAGAGGGTAAAATTATAAATCATTGTGGCCATTATAAGGCTTCCAATTATCATGGCGGCCATCATGTTTTTTTCATCCATGTTTTCTTCACCTTAAACGCATAAATCATATAATAAATAGATAATAAATACCTTAAAAAACAGGAAAAAGATAATTATTAAGCTCAGTATAACAAATATTGAAATTAACAAATTTCTAATATAATTATTTTGTTTCATGGGAATTATATTGATATGCTTTATTCATCTTTAGACTTAGATCTTTTAAGATACATTCCATTTTTGAATAATTCGATATAGATATTTTAATTATTCCCTACCAAAGTGTTTTTAATAAAAGATTTCTCAAATGTTATCTCCACTGACTAGCCCCCAAAAACTGTACCAGTTAAAATGTTAATATACTCCAGGTCTTGGGGACAGTTCCCAGGGTAGAGGTTATAAAACATTTAGTAAACTTATATATAGAAACGATACCATTGGGTATAGACTCTAACCAATCGAAGTTTAAAATAATTTCCTGGTTTATCAGATGATACATACAAATAACCACCGCCTGTATTAGGAACTGGACCTCCAGTGTTAAAGAATACGATTAATTCATCTTCTTTTTTAGATTTGATCTTGTAGGTAATTAATCGTGTCCCATACAATCTCTTTTCATATATCACCGCAAATATTTTATAGCATCCGCTATTCCCCATGATATTGCTTTATATCCACCCAAAAGATGATACTCTCCTTTAGCTGTTTTTGTTCCTAATGCACCAGATGTGCTAGCTATAGAGTCAGCCCAAAATGTGAAATATGTTAGTGTTGGCACTGGAGGCATATATTCAATTTATCTTCGATGAATCGAATGGCTTTTATATAATTCCTAACTTTTCCATTAAAAGTTTTTCCCCTGTGAATACAATTATTCTGTAATATACATAATAAATGTATTACTATTTACAGGTTTTGTAAATAAGGGCCTGGATAAATCATATTCAAGAGGGAAGAGTATAATCGAGAACGACCTCACGGCTCTTTGGGATGCTAAACCCCAGAAGATTTCAGAAAATATTGTAATTCAAAGGGTTGAGTTTTTGGGGGTAAGTCCCAACGCTTTTAATAATAACTATTTATGTTGGGGAGAGGGACTGATTGCCTTGTCATCAACCACATTTTCAGATTTAATTGAAAAGGTAAGGGTTATATCGCAGGGGATAGTGGTGCCGGTTGAGAAATAATTTGTTCTAATGGTTACCTCATCATAAAAATCAGGTGCGCCGATTGTTCTCTTTTTATCCGGTCCGCAAGAAATCAGGGTAAAAGTGGTTTTATCCACATATTGATATTCCAGATATTTTTTCCTGTTCCAGGGATCTAACAAGGTTATACTGTTTTTATTATCAGTTTTTAGAATTTCATTCAAGTTAGCTGGCAGTTTATGGTTAAGGGTGTAATAGCTGAAAAACACATCCGCAGCCTTATATATGTCAGTATATTTCCGCCTGGCATCTTCTGACCTCATACTCACCTTATCAGGCCTTAAGAATAACAAATAGACCCAGAGTATCAAGGCTAAAATGATAACTGAATATGTAATCCTTATTAAAAGAGTGATTCTATTGGCTTTCATTGGCGGTCACTCGAATTTAACATGACAGGACCATTATGTCCAGCCCTCGTATAATACTAGTATCTTATAAAGTAGAGTTTTGGTGGTAAATCACAATATCCCTTATTCCGTAAGAAAAACAATATATATAAATAAAACCAAGACACTTATCAGAACAGGAATTAATGTAAAGAAATAAGCTCGAATGTAATATTTTATAATTTCAATTTCTTCTTTACTTCCATTCTTAAGAAACTCCCTATATTCCTCAGTAAACAATAAAAAAGGCAGGCGCCTACTCCCAACCAACCTGAAGTATATATTCTTTTTCTTAACACCATTAAAAGATTGTATAAAGATACCAATGAGGTCTTATCTTTTTATAATATTTACCTTTATTAACCTCTGTTATTAATAGGGTTTCTCCCCATTCTGTTTTTTTAAGGTGCCATTTTCTTACAGATTGACTATCATTTTCAAAATAGATAATTCCACCCCTAATAAGAGGGCCTCTTCCATTCTTATAGAAAGAGACACTTATTAATTGAATATCTTTTCCAGTCCCCAAAGAAAAGGTTGATAACGGAGCATTGGCAATATAGAATCCTTTATCATATTCCTGATAATCTTGCCCCTGTTCTGATACTCTTTTACTAACTTTCTTCACAGCTTCTTCATAAGCAACATAGTGACTATTAAAATTAAGTATTTTTAAATTATCATAATATTTGCTCCTGTAGAACAAAAT
>DUKX01000182.1 GCA_013329085.1 Methanofastidiosum sp.
AAGATGGCCGATTTCGAAGGCCATAATTGAAACTCAAGATGAGAATGTGAAAAGAGCTGTTCAATCCTTATCTGGCATAATGAAGAAACAGATTAATGTTAAGGAGATAGTAATAGGTGAAGTAATACAGGATCTTGAGATCCTTCCAAATCATAAATCAATTGGCCCTAAATTTAAAGGAGATGCAAAAAAAGTCGTCGAGCTATTAAAGTCACATAATCCTTGTCTTATAAAATCTGGATTTGAAAAGGACGGTTCATTCAATCTTGATGGATTTGAAATATCCCCTGAAGATGTTAACTTTAACTATCTTATACCACAAGGATATGAATTAAGTGAGTTTGAGAATGGAAGAGTCTATCTTTACACAGTAATTACAGAAGAACTGAAGTCTGAGGCTATAGCAAGAGAAGTTATACGAAGAATACAGGAAATGAGAAAACAGGCAAATCTAAATGTTGAGGAATACATCAACTCTTACGTTGAATCTAACTTTGAATCCGACTTAAAAAATCATGAAGACTACATTAAAAGAGAAACAAGAAGCAAAATCTTACTATTTTCCAAAGATAATAACTTTATAGACAAAGAATGGGAAATAGACGGCGACAAATTCCTAATTGGAATCAAAAAATTAAATTGATGCAGATATATGTTTATTTTTTACTCCTTCTATATTTGTACATTACGCTATAACTTATAATCTCAATTTTTTTAAAGGGGTATAACTAAGTTTTTTATATCAATATGAATACTCTGGTTTGATATCATGCCAACAAACGTTACTCCTGAATACCTTAAAGCAGAAGATACATATAAATCTGCAAAATCGCCCAAAGAAAAGCTAGCCGCCCTTGAGATTATGCTTAGTACCATACCTAAACACAAGGGTACAGAAAAGCTACAACTCCAGATAAAAAGAAATCTATCAAAACTGAAAAAAGAGGTTGAAAAGGAGAAGGAACTAAAGAAGGGCGGTTCTGGGGGGACTAGTTTTTTTGTTAGAAAAGAAGGCGCGGCTCAAGTAGCTTTGGCAGGTCTTCCAAATTCTGGGAAATCAACAATTTTAAATAAACTTACAGGAAGGGATGTTGGTATTGGGGATTATGCTTTCACTACAGTTAAACCAACACCTGCAATGCTTCAATACAAAGGGATACAGATACAGCTCGTTGACATGCCTGGGTTAATTGAAGGAGTTTCTCTTGGTAAGGGCATGGGTGGTCCATTAATCAGTGCAATAAGGGCCGTTGATGCAATTATGATTCTTGTTGATTTGTCAGTTGATCCTGTAAAAGACCTTGAACTAATACTTAAAGAACTTGAGGCAAAAGGTTTGAGGCTCAATAAAAAAGTTCCTAACATAGAAATTCAAAAAATTCCAACAGGTGGTATAGAAATAATTGGTGATAATTTTCTAGTTGAATGCAATTCTCAAGACGTTAAAAAAATTCTCCAAGAAGAAAGAGTTCACAATGCGATAATTACTATAAAAGAACCAGTAACCTTAACTGATATATTTGAAGTTTTGGATAGTTCATTAGAATATAAAAAAGCTATTATAATTGGAACTAAGGGAGATTTGCCTGGGAGCAAAGAAGGTCTGGAAAGACTCGGAAAACATGTAATAAATTTCAAAGTTATCCCCGTTTCTGCAATCAATAATGTTAATCTTGATATTCTGCCTAGTGAAATATTTTCTATTTTGGGAATTATTAGAGTCTATACACGTTCTCCTGGTAAAGAAATTGACAATTCGGCCATGCCTATGAAAATAGACTCTACAGCCCTTGACGCCGCCAAAAAAGTTCATAAGAATCTCTACAAAAACTTCAAGTTTGCTAGAGTTTGGGGAGATTCAGCAAAATTTGACGGTCAGAGGGTGGGGCCAGAACATATATTAAGGGACGGAGACATCATAGAAATCCACATCTGATTTCTTTGTTAATCTACCAAATAAGATTGGTGTAATTAGTATAGAAAGCAGCGTAACTATTACTATTGATGAGTATAAGTCACTTGATATAACACCATTAGAAAATCCATATCTTACAATTGCAAGCTCTAGAGATCCTCGACCACACATTCCTACCCCAATAAGAAGTGAATTTCTGTTGTCAAGCCTACAAAGTTTACTGGCTAAACCACATCCTATTATCTTTCCCCCCATAGCTCCGAAGAATAATAAAATTATGAGTGGAATATTTATCTGAGTATTTTCACGATTAAACAAAAGCCCGATATACACAAAAAATAGTGGCATAAATAAAAATCTCATTAAAGTATTCATCTCACTAGTTACCTCATTAAATCTTATCCTAAACGATAACATTGGGTCCTCTTTTTCTTTTATCCTGCTAAGTACAAGGCCGGCAAGGAATGAACCAATGACTTCATGGAGCCCTATAAAAGAAGCGAAAAGAGCGAAAACTAGTGTGAAAATGAATACAATCATAATGGACTGGTGTTGGTCGCCTTCAACTAAATATCTAACAATCCTTTTACCCTTAGAAGATATCAAAAATTCACTTATCAGAATAGTAATTACAAAAAAGATGACTATTTTTAGTGTTACGTTTCCAATATCTACTAGATTAAACGTTGATTGATTAAGTGTAATAGTTGACAGCAATCCAACTAGGTATATGGCAATTATATCATCAAAAAAAGAAGCCCCAAGGAGGATGTGTGATACGCTCTGATTAGTTTCATTTGCTACCATCCCCCCTATAATTTCAACAGCAGTGTTTGTTAAGATGATTCCAACAAATAGGGAAGGAATTAATCCAAATCCTAAAAACCAGGGAACTGAAAAACATAAAACAAAAGATGTAATGACGCCGAATACCCCGATAATAATCGCTGTATACTTGGCCTTTAATAATTCCTTATACTCACTTGTAAGTCCAGCATAAAGCATTATAATTAATAGCCCGATATCGGCCAGCACTTCTATTTCTTTACCGGGATAAATTATTCCCAATAAAAATGGCCCAAATGCTATACCACAAATGACATGACCTACAATACTGGAAATATTTTTTCTCTCAGCTATGTCCCCAAATATCTTTGCAAATAAAAATATCAACAGGATATTGGTAAGGTCAATCATCTAATACCTCTTCTATAGCCTTTCCAAGGGCTTTCTTTAATAAATTAATATTTCCTTTTTTATGACAAACTGGGAGATTGAAAATCTCTGAAAACTCTTTACATCTTTCATAATAAAGCTCTTTGTCTCCAAAATCTAAATCTACCGCAATCGTTCTTTTGTAACCTGCTTTATCAAACACAAGCTTCATTTTATTGATGTCAAAGGACCCCACGGTCTCGCATGATAATTCTTTCCAATATTTTGCCCAACCGTATGTCATAAACCATGTCCCCGGTTCCTCATTTATAGTCTCTATGTAGCTATTTCTTGATCCTATCAGCGCGCAAACACAATCATCAACAATTTCGCCTTGATTATCTTTTAATATAACAACTGGAACTTCTACCTTGTTTTCTTTCATTAATGCTTCAACATCCCCAAGAGAGTTCCCACAAAGTCCAAAAAATACTACGAGGTAATCAACATGTTTTTCTAACTCTTTTGCTGCTGAAGCCACTTCTTTTTTTATCAATGGAGGGTCTACATGTAAAGCAAGAGGAAGTAGGTACAAAAGTGCTTCAACATCATTTTCTCTCTTCAAAAATTTCACAGAACATAATTCTCTTACTATTCTGAATTTTTCAGGAGGAAGAGCTTTGATAGCTATATTCTGAAATTCTTTAGAGGCTTCATTATCATAAATCAATATCTTGTCTATTTCGGGGAAACTTTCAATTATCTCTAGTAATTCATCCTCAAATATCTGACATACTACTATCCCTATCCTTTTCATGAGAGCCTATCCCCTTACCCACCTTAATACTTCGTTGAAACTTGGCTTAGTTCCATATCTCAATATACCTATTTTGAATATTTTTGATGCAATTCTTACTGAAACTATCAGAGAAATAGAAAGTACGATTACTGAGATGATTATGTCAGCTACAGGAACTTCAGAAAGTAGAATCCTCATCATCATTATTGTTGGAATAAAAGGAGGTATCATACCAAGTAGCCTTATGAATGCCATATTTGGATTCTGAACTATTCCAAAAAACAATAATAGAGGGATAAAGACTAAAAACGATACCAATGCAGATATCTGCTGGGAATCTCTAGTGCTAGTTGAGATAGAACCGATTATTGCAAATATTGACGAATAGAATAGGTACCCCAAAACGAAGAATACCATTATTAAAATACCTTTTTCCAGAGAAACTAAGGGAATTTTTAAGAATGAAGTTATGATTACTATCCCACTCATCCAAATACTAACCTGTAATATCCCTAAACCTCCTAAGCCCAAAATCTTCCCTGAAAGGAGTTCATTAGACGATATTGTGGAAAGTAATACCTCAACTACCTTGTTTTCTTTTTCTTCAATTATTCCATTTAGGAGATACCCTCCTGCATTCATAATTGACATGAACAAAAATAGTGGGAGAAGATAATTCCCAACAAAAGAAAAGGGTGTTTCAACTTCTTCACCTTTCTTAGTTACTGTAATCCTTTCCATTTCAATCGGATTCTTAACTTTTGTTATGATTTCTTTAGAAACGCCTTTTTCTTCCAGAAGGCCTTCAATAACGATGTCAGAGAGTATAGTTTCGAGATTCATATTAGCCGATGAAAATGACGATAATTGAACTTTTGAATAATAAGAGACTTTCCCAACTTTTATAAAATCGCTTGGAATTACTAAATAGCCGGATATATTATTATTCTCAAGAAGTAACCTGGCTTCTTCAGCGCTTAATAGGTCTTTTATAATATAGTCATTATACCTCTCTTTAAGAATTGGTAAAACAATACCTGTTTCATCGACTACTCCCATTGTTTCCTTCTCGTGAGATATTGTCTGCATGAAAAATACAGGAATAATCATTGACATTACTAGTATTAAAGGAAGAAGAAAGGTAAGAATAATAAATTCCTTTCTTTTAACATTAGTCAAAAATTCAGTTACTGCAACTATTTTTGTTTTAGACCCCATTTGTCACTACCTCAACAAAGATGCTCTCAAGTGAAGATTCTGAGATTTCATATTTAGTTATATCCCCTCTATGTAATAAAACTTCCAAAAGATCATTATAATTAGTATTTTTTCTTAGTTCTATCTCAGCTTTATTCCCTTCATAATACACATTTTGTATAATGTCTATATCTTCAAGTTTTATTATTTTATTCCTAAACTCAACGGAAACAAAATTTTTTGAATATTTCTTTTTTATTTCTTCTAGTGATCCATCGATTAATTTTGTTCCTTTGTTGATTAAAAAAATATGATCGCAAAGTCTTTCTGCTTCATTCATCTGATGAGTAGAAAAAATTATTGTTTTCCCAGATTTCTTCAATGAATAAATGATCTCCTTCATATTTCTTGTGTTGATTGGATCAAGCCCCATAAATGGCTCATCTAGAATAACAAGGTCCGGATTATTAATTAGAGATACAACAAGCTGAACGTTTTGTTGCATTCCTTTAGAAAGCTCTTCTATTTTACTATTAGCCCTATCTTTAAGGCCAACTTTATCAAGCCATATTTCAGTATTTTTTCTGGCATCTTCTAAACTCAATCCTTTAAGTCTTCCAAAATAAAGTAAAATATCCGATACTCTATATTTTCTGTAAAGTCCCCTCTCTTCAGGTATATAACCAATCCTTTTCTTACTCTCCTCTGAAAGCTTTTCCCCAAAAACGTTTATGCTTCCCGAATCTGGTTCTATTATCCCCATAATCATTCTTATTGTAGTTGTCTTACCCGCTCCGTTTGGCCCTAAAAATCCATAAATCTTACCACTCTCAGCAGTAAAAGAAAAATTATTTACTGCTACCCTGCCATTATACTTTTTTGTAACATTACTTAGTTCTATTACCTTCATTTTACTACCTATTATTGTCTATTGATTATTTGAGCCACATTATCTGCATCTTTAGGTATTTTTTTTAATATCATAACAATGCTCTGAAATGTTTCAGATAAATTATCTTTTTCGACCTTTTTAATAAAATTATTTAACAATAAATCAGATAATTCTTCTGCTTCACTCTTTTTCTTTAGTATTTTCTTAGAAAACCTATCTATTTTAGTATTATCTGCATCTTCTATTTTTTTCATCATAAGGTATATTTCTCTTGTAATGCTTTCGTTTGTCTCTACTAATTTTACTAAATCTTTAATTGACTCATTGGGAAATTTCTCTTCTTTTAGATCTACTAGAATCTCTGAAATTGATTTTGTTTTTTGGCCTATGGCCCCTATGATACTAGAAATTTCACCATATTTCGTTCCATTTGGCCCTAATAATAGAGCTTTATCGAGATTTTGTTTTAACTTATCTTCGTAAGCTTTTCCTTCGTTTTCTAATTCCAAAACTATTTTGCACTTGTCTTTCATTTCTGGTATACATTCTTTTTCTAGAAGCTTTATAGCCTCTTCAAGTGTTATGACCGAATCTTTTACGCACTTAATCTGATGATTAAAATCATTAATATAATCTTTTGAAAAAACATTATTAAACAAGTTCATTTTGAAGCTCGCCATTTCATCAGCCTCTATATATGCCATAATATTCAGTTACATTTATAATTTTATTTAATTTTTAAGATGTCTTATGTGATAAGATGGAGATATTAGACTTTAAAATAGCCCAAGATGAAAATGTATACCCCCCTAGTGAAGATTCTTATCTATTGATTGAGGCTATAAACCCAAATAATTCCATAAATGCCCTTGAAATAGGTATAGGAAGTGGCATTATTTCTATGCATCTTGCAAAGAAAATAGATACAGTCTTCAGCTGTGACATAAATCCATATTCATTGTTTTTATCTCGTCAAAATGCTTTAGCCAACTCAATAAGTAACATTTATCTCTTTTCCTCTAATATTTTTTCTTCTATTAAACCTGGAATTTTATTCGATCTCATAGTGTTTAATCCCCCATATTTGCCTGTTGATTCGCCACCAAGAAAATTAATTGATTTATCATACCACGGAGGTATCGATGGAGGGGATCACATACGCACATTCTTGAAGAGTCTAGGGTTATTTTTGTCTATCAATGGGACTACTTATCTACTCCAATCATCTCTCTACCCATTGGAGAATACTACTAATTACTTGGAAAATAATAATTTTAAATATAACATTAAAAGAACATTAAAATTAGATTTTGAGACCTTATATGTTCTTGAAATCAGCTTTTTCAAAAATAACAAATTTTAGCCCCAAACTTTCATAGGTATCTTCTACCTCTGGTATTTTTTTGAAATAAATAAGATGAGATTTACAGCCTTTGTTACAATCAGATGACCCAAATTTGATTACTGGGATCTCTGCATCTTTTTTACTAGCTAGAATCTTAGAAATATCATGTTCATGATTTTTTTTAACTTCAGAAGTGATAATTTTGATTATTTTGGCCTTATCTATTAAATAATCTATATGCCATCTTTTATTCTTTTTTTCTTTTAGATGGTACCTTACCCTACCAAACCCACCAAGAGCACTACCGTTATAGACATAATACCCTTTTTTGAATAAATAATTTCCTAACTTACCAATTTCTATATATTGGTCATTTTCAAGTATTAATATCAATGAGTAGATCCCTTTATGCATTAACTACAGTGTGGAATATTTCTCTATAAACTTATCTTTAAGTGATAGCCATTCTTCAAGCTTTTCAGGTATTTGATCAACATAGTATATTTTTTTATCCCCGGCGCTTTCTTTGATGAATTTAACGTTTGAATCATTAAGTAGCTCTTCAACTACTTTGTCCCTATCCATCTTGTCGTATCTTTTCATCCATTCTGGTACTTTATCACCATAAATTTTGTCCATAAATTGGATATTAATTCTTGAGCAATACACAATTATTTTTTGACTCTTTCTTTCTAATGATTTCATCTTTAAGATATCAATAGCTTCACTTAGAAAAAGGCCTAGATCTTCCCACGAATATACTTTCGTACCTTCTAATTCTCCTGTAACTCTATAGTTCTTATCAAAATAATTTAATAGAGCTACAAGTTGCTTTGGTTCTTTCATAGTTATTTCATTAGCTTCAATATTTCTATTGTACATAAAGGAGAATTTTTTCATATCCCTCAAGTATTCTTTGAACATTTCAGGTAACAGTTTAGTCGCTGGTTTGACTACTACCTTTATCCCATTTTCTTCGGCGTAACTATATACCTGTATCTTCAAATGAGCACCAGATATCTTAATTGGTATTAGTAATATATAAATTTATATATGCCAGAGTATTATTTGTTAATAGAATCCATATCCTTTGAAAGCTAAGATTTATTAATTGAATAACTTCTTCTATTTCAAAATACAGAGTTTTGAAATGCAGGGGGCTTAATATTGGATATAGAAACCCAGTTATCAAAAAAATACGGTATTTCTAGAGAAGAACTAATAAGGGCTATTGAACGTGAAATAAAATTGATGGAATCTAAAGGAAGCGGGGGAAGAAAAAACAGGATAAAGCTTGTAGAGACAGAATTCGTTAAGAGACATTTTATTAGCCCTAAAAACGCTGAAAAATTCCTCAAAGAAGCAAAAAAACGTATTTCAACCACTTCTTTTTGGAGATTAAGAAGAAATCTTGAAAAAAAAGGTAT
>DUKX01000017.1 GCA_013329085.1 Methanofastidiosum sp.
AGGCAACATCCTTGTTAGGAACATAATGGTCTGGAATTAGAACTATCTTCTCTTTAAACGGCTTTGTGCCTTTTGGAAGCTTTTCAAACTGTTCAAATGCTGGGAGTCCAGTTACATCATTTACCATGACATAATCAACATTAGCCTCCACTATTTGGCCAGCCTCGGCATTTACTCCAGCCCTATTTCCNNTTAAATTATATTATTTTTTTTCAGGTTTTAAGAACATCTTTCTGATGTCTTTACCAACATCTTCTATGAGTTTTTCACTACCCTCTTTTCTTGCTCTTGTTAGTACTGGGCTTCCTGTGTAGTTCTCCATCATGAACTCTCTTGCAAATTCTCCTGATTTAATGTTGTCAAGAACTTCATACATTCTTTCCCTGACTGAATCATCGATTATCATTGGGCCTCTTGTTCTTCCACCGTATTCTGCAGTGTTTGAAACTCTTTCCCACATTAGTTCTAGACCACCCTCATAGAATAAGTCTACTATTAACTTCATTTCGTTTAAGCACTCAAAATAAGCAATTTCTGGTTGGTAGCCTTCACTCACCAATGTTTCGAAACCTGCTGTGATAAGTTCTGTAATTCCACCACAGAGAACACACTGCTCTCCGAATATGTCTGTAATTGCTTCTTCCTCAAAGGTAGTTTCGACTACTCCTGCTTTTGTTAAGTTCATTGCCTTTGCCATTGCGAGTGCTGTCTGCTTAGCCTTTCCAGTGTAATCCTGCTCAACGGCTAGTAGCGCTGGGGCTCCAAAACCTTCTTTGTAAAGCCTTCTTAATTCACTACCTGGTGTTTTAGGTGCAACCATGACTACATCAACATATTCTGGTGGCTTGATCTGATTGAATGTTATGTTAAATCCATGAGAAAAGCTAAGAACATTGCCTTCCTTTAAATTGTCTTTTATGTATTTTGCGTATACATGTGGCTGGACTTCATCAGGTATTAAGATGTGAACAATGTCTCCTGCTTTTGCGGCGTCTTCAACACTCATCGTCTTAATCCCCGCGTCCTTAGCACAGTTCCAGGACTTTCCACCTTCATTTACACCGACGACAACGTCAATGCCGCTATCGTGCAAACATAGGGCTTGCGCCCTTCCTTGATTTCCATAACCTATTACGGCTACCTTTTTACCTTGTAAATATTTAAGGTCTGCATCACAATCATAATACATTGTTGCCATAATTTAACCTCCACTTTTCTTTTCAATATCTCTAGAAATGGCAGTAACTCCGGTTCTGAAGAGTTCTTTTATGCCAAAGTTCTTCATTGTTTCAACAAATCTGTCTATATCTAGCGGATCTGCTGTTATCTCTAGGGTTATTGTTCTTATACTAATATCTACTATATTTGATTTAAATGCATTGGCTATTTCTAAAACCTCTGCCCTATTTTCCTTGTCTGCATAAACTTTCAGTAGACAAAGATCTCTTACGACGGAAGTATTTTTATCCAGTATGTTTACCTTTACAACCTCTATGAGCTTGTTCAGCTGTTTTTCTATCTTTTCGATTTCTCTTTCATCTCCAGTCGTTACTATTGTCATCCGGCTCATACCTTCCTTTTCAGAAGGAGAAACTGTTAAGGAATGAATATTAATACCTCGCCTAGAGAACATGCCGCTCATCCTCGTTAGGGATCCAGCTTCATCTTCTACTAAAACTGATATTATTTGTGTCGACATCTTCCCACTCCTATCATTTCATCAACCCTGCCTCCAGGCGGGATCATTGGGAGAATATTAGTTTCAGATTCTATCTTAAAATCAAGGACTGAAACGATACCAGAATCAAAAGCATTTTTTAGTGCTTTCTCGATGTCACTAGCCTTTTCAACTCTTTCTCCATATGCACCGAAGGATTCTGCAAGTTTTACAAAATCTGGCAGTGTTCCAAGTTTAGTTCCAGCATATCTCTTATCCCAGAATAATTCCTGCCACTGTCTAACCATTCCAAGAAAGGAGTTGTTTAATATCCCAACAACTACAGGTATGTCCTCAGTCATTGCAGTTGCTAATTCTTGGCATACCATTAGGAATGAACCATCGCCCGCAATATCCAAAACTTGACTATCTGGCTTTGCAACCTTTGCCCCAATCGCAGCTGGGAATCCAAATCCCATCGTTCCAAGGCCACCTGAGGATATAAATTGTCTTGGCTTTTTTGTAATATAGTAGTGAGCTGCAAACATCTGATTCTGCCCCACCTCTGTAGTGACAATGGCATTGTCATCTAAGAAATTATTAATAGTCTTTATTATAATTTCTGGCGTAAGCTTTCCATTAGGTTTAACAGTTTCACACTCCTCGCACATGCTATGTAGCTGATTAACTCTTTTCCTCCAGATGTTCGTGTCTTTTTTAACATCTTCAAATTTTTTGATAAATTTAATCAGGTCTCTTATTACAAGATTAGCATCTCCTACAAGTGGGAAATCTACTGATATGTTTTTGTTTAATTCTGATGAGTCTATATCACAATGAATTTTTACTGCATCAGGCGCAAATGATTCAAGTCCCCAACCTGTTGTTCTATCTGAGAATCTGCACCCAATGACTAATAAAACATCACAGTTATTGATCATCTTATTTGCGCCAAGTCTTCCGTGCATCCCTACCATCCCAAGAGAAAGAGGGTGATTTTCAGGTATCGCACCTTTCCCCATTAGAGTTGTAGCTACACCGGCACCAAGATACTCAGCAAGTAGTCTCAAATCTTCAGAGGCGTTTGCAAGTATTACCCCTCCTCCTGCAAGGATTAAGGGCCTCTCAGCCTCTACAAGTTTTTGTGCAATTCTCTTTAGCTGAAGTGGATTTGGAACTATGCTCGGATTATATCCGGCAAACTTTACCTCTCCGTGATGATACTCTTTGGATCTGTTCTGTTGGACATCATTTGGAAGGTCTATAACTACTGCACCCTTTCTTCCAGTATTTGCAATCTTGAATGCGCCTTTGATTGTCCAAGATAAATGATCTGTTGATTTTACTAGGAAGTTATGCTTTGTTATGGGCATTGTGATACCAAAAGTATCTGCCTCTTGGAAGGCATCAGTACCTATAGCTTTGGTCGGAACTTGTGCTGTAAAAGCAACGACAGGAATCGAATCCATTGTTGCATTCAATAATCCAGTAATCAGATTTGTTGCACCTGGGCCTGAAGTTGCCATGCAAACTCCTGGGTCTCCTGAAGCTCTAGCATAACCATCCGCAGCGTGAGCTGCTCCCTGTTCATGTCTTACAAGAATACTTCTAACATCTGTTTCTTCATATAGTTCATCATAGAGGGGTATTAATTGGCCTCCCGGGAAACCAAATAGATTCTTGACGTTTTCTTCTTTTAGACACTTTACAACGATTTCTGTTCCTTTCAAACCTTCACTCATTTCGTTTTCCCCTCTCTTTACCTATCTTTCTTAGTTTGTTTATAGCCTCAATTGTTGCATTGACACTTGTCATGACTATATCAGAGCCAACACTCTTTCCAATTGCCTTTATATTATCCTCATTTATTATTCTCACAGATACCTGACACAGAGCATCAGATCCACCTGTGATTGCTTCAAGTCTGTACTCTTCAAGTGTAAGCTTTTCTGGAACAATAGATTTTATGGCATTTAATGCAGCATCAACTGCGCCATTTCCTATATTTGAACCTATCTTTTTGTTTCCATTGATGTTTAGAATTGCTGTGGCTGTAGGTGTAATATGGAGGCCAGAAATTATTGACATCTCTTCAAGTTTTACTTCCTTTTCTTCATCAGGAACTTTTGTAACATACCCCGCTGCTATTGCTATTAAGTCTTCGTCGGTAATCTTCTTTCCGCCCTCTCTTATCCTCTTTACTTCATCGACTATCTCAAGAACCTGCTCCTTTGTTAATCCAATTCCAAAGTCCTTAAGCTTCTTTTCAACAGCATGGATACCAGTATGCTTTCCGACAACAATCTCACTTTCCCTTCCAACTAACTTTGGTGTCAGAGGCTCATAGCAGAAGGCCTTGCTTAGTACACCATGAACATGGATACCTGATTCATGGGCAAATGCATTTTCGCCAACAATAGCCTTGTTTGGCTGTACAACAACACCAGATATTCTTGAAACTAGTTTGGAGGTATATGTTAATCTTGTGGTATCTAGGGAAAATCTGACGCCGTAAAGAGCCATGAGACTCATAATAGTTTCCTCTAATGAAGCATTACCTGCTCTTTCCCCAAGACCATTAATTGTACAGTGGACTTGTTTGGCACCACTTTCAACTGCTGCAAGAGAATTTGCAACAGCAAGACCAAAATCATTGTGGCAATGGACACTTATAGGTACGTTGATATCGTCAACTAACTCTTTTATTAGATACCTCATTGCTTTTGGCATAATTGTCCCAACAGTATCTGGTACATTGATATAATCTACACCTGCATCTCGTACAGCTCGATGCATCTCTTTAAGATATTCAAGCTCAGTCCTTGTTGCATCTTCGCAGGAAAATTCTACCTCAACTCCGTGATCCTTGGCATATTCAACACCTTCTACGGCCTTTGCCATGATGTCTTCTTTTGACATTTTAAGTTTAAATTCTCGGTGTATTGGAGAAGTAGCAATAAATGTGTGAACTCTATCAACATTACATTCTAGTGCCATATCAATATCCTTTTTATTGGATCTTGCAAGGCCACAAATTTTTGCCTTTAAACCCATATCAGATACTTTTTT
>DUKX01000103.1:0-5166 GCA_013329085.1 Methanofastidiosum sp.
AAGAAGAAGTTTTAGATATGATTAGCAATGGTAAAAATAAGCGAGATAAAGCGATTATTGCTACTTATCTATCCACTGGGCTTCGTGTATCTGAACTTATTGACCTACAGTTAGAAGACCTTGAGAATGAAAAACTTATCGTTAAGGTTAAGGGAGACAAAGACAGAATTATCTTTATCAATGAAGATTGCCGCAAAATGATTGCAGATTATCTTAAAGTTAGAAAAGATGGTTGTACTAATTTATTCGTATCTAATCAGGGTACACCTATGAAAAGAGAGTGCATTAGCAGAACTCTTAAAAATATTGCTAAGAGAAGTGGATTAGATAAGGATATTAGCAATCATAGTTTACGACATAGTTTTGTCAGTACGGTTGCAGAAGAGTTTGGTATTGAGGTTGCTAGAGTTGCTGTCGGACATAATGATTTATCAACCACACAGAGGTACACCCATATTCAAGAAACAACTATTAAAAACGTTATGTTAGGATTTACACTATAAGGAGATTAAAATGGAAAAATTTATGATAATTTTTAGAAGGATTTTCGATGCTATATTGCTTGTTATTTTTGGTATTCATTACTGGAACGATAATGTGTCGGGGATGATATTTATTGGGACGTTGCTTGTTGCAAACCTGTTGTTTGAGGTTATTGATAGTATTGATTGTTTAAGAAGTCTCAAAAACGTCAACATTGAAAACATAACATATCACGAATCATCAGATAAGACTGATATCGGCAAAGTTAGAGAATTAAAAAGGAGATAGATTATGAATGATAGTTATATGTTGTCTAAAGTATTTCTTAACCAAGCAGACGGATATGGGTTTGAAGAGGTGTTAAATAAGATTTTCAACACAACAGACAAAATTATTAAGAGGTCAGAGGAGAAAATTATGGATATTAAAGATATTAAACCCGGTTATTTAGTACAATTCATGTCAGGCGACTTAGCATTAGCAGTGCCAAACAACGATGATGATATTATGTTTGTTCTTGGCGATGGCTATTGCATCTCAAGCGTGCAGGACTATAATAGCATTTATGACGTTGATGAAGACCCTGTGTATAATATTATCGCAGTGTATAGTGCCATTAAATCATATCAAGGTTTATTCCCGCTAAATACCAAGAACAGGAATTTACTATGGAGCAGAGAAGTTAATCTTAAATGTGATGAATGTCCGTATCTAAAGGAATATAGAAGGAGTTTATAATGAAAGATATTTTACTAAAAATTTTAGTATTAATATCTACAATAGCATTATCTATTCACCCTAGTCCTAAACCAGTAGAACCCACGCCAGAGCAGTCTTATGAGCCTGTTTTAGCCCCGTACAGCGAAGATAATACAGAAGTCGAACAAGTAGTTGATGAGGATATTAAAACCGCTGAAACAGTCCCAAATATAAATAGAGGGGTTGAACGTAAACTGCCGAATGTATCAGGCTCATTTAAAACTTATATGGATTATAGAACGATTACAAATACAAACAGCACACAATGGTATATGCAACAGGCGGCATGGACTGCGCCAAATGGTATTAGGTGCTATGGCGACAGATATATGGTGGCTATGGGAACATATTATTCTGAACAATGTGGAGATAAATTTGATATAACTCTTAGCACTGGTCAGGTGATTAATGTGATTATTGGGGATATTAAAGACGATGCTCATACCGACCCAAACAATATGTATATTGAACATAATCAGAACATTGTAGAATTTATTGTAGACGTTGATGTGTTGAATACGTTATCTCAACAAATGGGAGATGTTTCGTATAGTGGATTTGAAGGTGATATTATTAGTATAGTTAAGGTGGAGGAATAAAATGAAAACATATGAAATGTATGCAAAAGCAATAGAAGATGGAAAAACTTATCGTGCAAGTGATATGTTTTATAACAATGTCAAAGGGTTCCACGATGATGAAGGCAGAACTTGGACATGGGATGCTTACTCACATCATAGAGATGGATATAAGGCATTTCTTAGCCAAGATGGTTGGGAAGAGGTTATAGAGGAAAGGGCTTTTACGTTAGAGGAGATTGAAAAAAGTATCGAATATTTTGTAAAACACGTAGAAGAGAATGGAGACAGAAATTATGTTAAAGAACTTTCAGAATATATTTTTAGCAAAGGTAGGAGGGTTTAAATGAAAGTATCAAACGTAGAAATTATGGGTTTAGACAGTAGTATTAAGGCATCAAAATATCCTATGGCAATTGATACTGATGTTTGTACAAATGAAGTTACAAAGACGACTATTAAATTAGCACAAAGCGGCAAGGGCGAAGGGCATGACCAGATGCTCACTGGTATTGTGGTTAACTTTGACCTAAGATGTACTAATAAAATGTGGGTTGAATTAGAGAGATATCGTTTTATAAACTTTGTATCATCTCAGTCTACAATGCACAGAATTACAAAACTTGATATTAGACAGCAGTGCAATGATTATGTATGGGATTCTACTATTGATAAACTTGAGGGCGCTGTTAGAATTTATAATCAAATGGTCGAAATGAAACTTGAACCAGAACTTATTAAAGATAAATATTTAGAAATCTTATATAACGTGCCAAGCGGATTTGAACTTACTGCAAGACTTACGACTAACTACAGAGCGCTAAAGACGGTATATTCGCAGAGGTATCAGCACCGCCTTCCTGAATGGAGAGAGTTTTGTGAGTGGATTAAAACGTTGCCTATGGCAGAAGATTTGATTGTGGGGTGATTAATATGAAAGACCCATGCCCGACTTGTCCACACAGATTTTCGTGTACAAGACCACGTGTAGTTAAAGAGATTAGTTTAAAATAGAAAGGGGTATATTATGCCAAGATTAGAGAATTGGGCTATGGATGATTTAAGAGCGTTTGGTGAGATTTACGATGACGACAGATTTAAGGATGGAGCAAATGTTGCAACATCAATTGTCAGAGAAGTAGATTATCAGACCAAAAAACTCTACACAACAAACACTATGTATGATTTAGGTGAGCCGACAGATGGCTATAGAAAATATCTTGAATCAATTGGAATTGAATTTTAAAAAAACACTTGACAAACTATCAAAAGTATGGTATAATACATTTATGTTAATTTTTAAAAGTAAATAGGAGGAATTAAATGGCAAAATTTTACAACACGTTTGAATTTATTGGTGATGTTCAGACAGCAAAAGATAAGACTAAGATTGTGTCTGTGTCGCAGAACGCCACTAAAACATGGGAAACCACTAAGGTTACTATGGGAATTAAAAAGGAGCAGACCAACTCTGTGTTCCTTGATGTTAAAGCGGGGGCAAAACCCGATGGCTCTGGAATTGTATATGCTATGGGCGTAGATGGCACTACTATGAAGATTCCGTTTAAGGATAGAAAAAATCCTGATTATCTTGACCTTGTGGCAGATTTTTCTAAGTATGTTGTTGACCTTGAGACTGATGAGGATGTTAAATCTGAATACACTAAATTAAGATTCCAGATTAGCAATATCCAGAAGAAGATTAAAGACGGAACTGCAACTGACGAAGACAAGGCAAATGTTGTCGAATATCGGCAGAAGTACAAGGCTCTCGCAACAAATCGGCATGANNAGAGTTAAGGTGCGTGGAAATTATTCTCCGTCATATTCTAACGGCAAGAGCTATCTGTCTTATGAGCCTAGAAGTATTGAAATCGCTAGAGCAGATGAAGAAAATAAACTTGAAGTACATCTTGGATTGTTCTTTGGCAGGGACGCTATTACAATTGAAGACGACACAATGTTTATTGACGGATATGTTCTGAGTCGTGACAGTTATGCAGGTGCAGATAGATACTTTAGAACCAAACTGCTTACTAGAAATACCGCCGCATTTGATGCTTTTAAGACATTCTTAGGCACAAAGGAAAAGACTTATCAGCAGTTGGCAGTAGTGTGCGAAGCATACAATGGTGCTAATCAGAAGGAGTTTACCGAAGACGACCTGACAGACGCTCAGAAGATGGCAGTATCTCTTGGCATGGCTACAATTGAATCATTCAGACCCGCAGGTGGATTCGTGCTTGGCAATAATATCTCAGAACTGAGACTTATCATGCCTTTGCTCAAGGGTGACTTTGCAAGTGGTGCGGTTGATACTGGCATGAAGGAAGAAGAAATTCTTGAACTGATTGCTAAGGGCATTAAAGAAGAAAAAACCACAGCCGAACAGGATAAGATTATCGCTGAGAGTTTTGGCGCAAAGGCAGAGGATAAGCCGCCATTTGAACCCGATACTGCAACAACTGGTGTGACTGCACAAGATATTGAAGATATTTTTGGTGGAATGTAAGGAGGACTAAATGGCACGAAGAGGAAAAGTAAACGAATTAAAGGTAGATTTAACTAATTATGATTATTTTATTAGTGGCCAAAGTAGTATCGGAAAATCGGTTCTATCTTTTGAACTAGGCAAAAAAATTACTGGCAACAATGAAGGCTCTTTTATTATCTCTATTGGAGAAGAACCTGCTCCCGACCATATCAACGGTGCTTTATATGATAAGGCAAAAACATGGGCAGAGTTGGAAGATATTAAAGAAGACCTAATCGTCAATAAAAAGGAATATCCGCATACTAAGTTTGTAGTGTTTGACAGTTTTGATGAGTTCTGCCGACTTGCAGAAGAGGAAGTGGTTCGACTTCACAATAGAGAGAATCCAGATAAGAGGACTTCTACTATTAAATCAGCATTTGGTGGATATCAAGCAGGTGAAAATAAGGCACTTGACATGATGTTAAAGTTCACTGGCGAACTTAAAGATGCAGGATACTCAAGATTCTATATCGGACATACTAAGGAAAAGAATAAAAAAGACCTTATCACAGATATTGAATATACTGTTATTACGAACAGTGTAGCCGCAAAGTATTATGATTCATTTATGCACAAAGTAGCAGTTGCTTGTGTAGCATATATGGAACATGACATGACAAATATTGAGACTGTTAAGGACGCATTTACAAAAGGCACTAAACAGGTGGGTGATATCATCGGCAAACGTCGGGTTATCGTATTTAGAGACGACGACAACGTTATTGATACTAAATGTTACTTCAAACACATTCAGCCCAAAATTGACTTCAGCACCGATAACTTTATCAAGGCGATTGAAGATGCTATTAA
>DUKX01000103.1:5199-5955 GCA_013329085.1 Methanofastidiosum sp.
AAAATTATCGCCAATAAGGATATGCTTGACATGGTTCAGGTTAAGGCAATTATGGATGAGTTTGGTGTCGCAAAACTTGCAGATGAGAACGCACCAAAAGAAATGTATGACAAGATTCTAGCAACATTAGGCTAATATTATATAAAAGGGGAGGCACAATCCTCCCCTCCCCTTTTAAAAAAAACTAGATTAGGAGACTTTATGATAAATTTTATTTTAGTGATTATGTTTATGGCTGTAGCGTTGCCAGTATTAGATAAGATGGTTGAGTTGTTTCAAACAGCAG
This sequence comes from Methanofastidiosum sp., assembly GCA_013329085.1. Taxonomy (GTDB): domain Archaea; phylum Methanobacteriota_B; class Thermococci; order Methanofastidiosales; family Methanofastidiosaceae; genus Methanofastidiosum; species Methanofastidiosum sp9950u. The sequence continues at coordinate 5,486 of DUKX01000103.1, forward strand.
TAAACGCTAAAATTTCAGACATAAACGCAAATATTCAGCAAAACAATGTCGATATTCAATCTATGGGATTGCCAGAACAACATACTAGTGCAATAGGATTTATGGTTCAGAGTGAAGAGGAGGAGTATGACGATTATGACGAGTAAAGCACTTAAAAAACCATATATTGAGTTTGTTGGTCAAAGCGGCAATGATGTTACGGGAAGTTCTTATTTGGTTAAATATAATGAATATCAGATACTTGTTGATTATGGTTTATATCAATCGAATAATCTGATTGATGATTATAAAACCAATAAGACTAGACATAAATCTATTAAGCCAAAACAACTAGATTTTGTGCTTATTACTCATAACCATCAAGACCATATAGGCAAACTACCTGAACTCTATAAAAACGGCTGTACGGCTCCATTATACACCCCAAAAGGCACTACAAAGCTAATGAAACTTATGCTTATGGATAGTGC
>DUKX01000224.1 GCA_013329085.1 Methanofastidiosum sp.
ACATTGATAGGAAAAAAGCTTATCAGATATTTGGATCTACTGGAGCCCAGATAGGAAAAGTTAATGGGCTTGCTGTTTTAGGAGAGGGCAGTGGAATTATTACACCTATTGAAGTTGGCGTTGCCAATTCTTCATCAAAATCACACGGTAATGTAATTGCAACAGGAAAACTTGGAGAAATAGCAAAAGAGTCAATATCGATAGTGTCCTCTTTAGTAAAGAGATACACAAATAAGGATTTATCCAACTTTGATATCACTATCCAGTTCCTTCAAGCATACGAGGGTGTCGAAGGGGACAGTGCCAGTGTATCTGTTGCAACAGCCGTTATCTCTGCACTTGAAGAAATTCCAATAAGACAAGATATAGCCATGACTGGATCTCTTTCAGTTAGAGGAGATGTTTTACCAATAGGTGGGGTCAGTGCTAAAATCGAGGCCGCAGTTGAGAGTGGAATGAAAGAAGTAGTAATACCCTACTCAAACAAAGATGACGTATACGTAGAAAAATCAAAAAAAGAGCAAATAAACATAGTACCTGTTAAACGACTCGAAGATATTTTAAGCTATGTATTAATTACAAATAAGAATTCAGATTTTATTAAAAAATTAAAAAAACTGCAAGAGTCTTTAGGCTAATAGAATTCACGTGATTAAATGTTTCATTTTATTGAGTCTTTGGGAGTCGACTCTAATTGCTATATACTTGAGAGCGATAAAACTGTATTAATTGATACTGGAACATATAAGAATTATAGGATATATGATTATGTCGATGAAAATGACCTACAAATAGATTTTATTATCAATACACATTGCCACTATGACCACATTGGCGGTAACAAATTTTTTGAAGTACCTATTTATGCACATGAAAAGGATTACCTAGATATTCAAAATGCAACTGAAAAAACTTTCTTCTGGGCATTTTCTAATACTTTTGAGGGTTATAAGGACGTGAATTCCCTAAAAGAAAATGATGAAATAGATATTGGGGATTATTTACTTAAAGTAATACACACCCCAGGACATACATCGGGTTCAATGTGTCTCTTAGAAGCAGATAAGAGCTATCTTTTTTCTGGCGATACAGTTTTCAAAGGGTCAGTTGGGAGATACGACCTACCATCAGGAAGTCTCGAAGATCTAAAGGAATCTTTAAAAAAATTATGTGAAATTAAAGTGAAAGAAGTATTTCCGGGGCATGGCGAAAGTTTTCCCGGGAAAGATCTTTTATTCAACAAGTATATGGTCACCCTCATGGAAGAGGATTTATAAACTTCGAATATTGTGCGGCTTAACTCTTTTATTAGTCAATTCGCAATGCAATTAAATGCCACCTATTCTTAAATTGGTTTAATAATATGATTAAATGGCATTAAATTTGATAATTTAATGTCATATGGGGCCTTTTTCTGCCAAATATAATAACTAAGATTTAAATACTTAAAAAATTAACAGTTCAAAGGGGAGGTATTCTATGGAGAACATAGATCCATTTGAAAACGTATTAAAACAACTTGATAAAGTAAATAAAGTTCTTAAACTTGATGAAGGAATATACGAAGCGCTAAAAAAGCCAAAGAGGTTCCTTGAGGTAACTATTCCAGTTACTATGGACAATGGTAATGTTAAAGTTTTTACTGGTTATAGATGCCAATATAATGATGCCAGAGGACCAACAAAAGGAGGGATAAGATACCATTGGAACGTATCTCCTGCTGAAGTAAGGGCACTTGCTGCTTGGATGACGTGGAAGTGTGCGGTTGTCGATATTCCCTATGGTGGGGGAAAAGGAGGAATAATCTGCAATCCAAAAGAAATGAGCGATAGAGAAATTGAAAGACTTTCTAGAGGATACATTGCAGCAATTTACAAATTTATAGGCCCAGAATTGGACATTCCTGCCCCAGATGTTTATACCACTCCAAAAATCATGGCTTGGATGATGGATGAATTTTCTAAGATAAGNNGATGCAACAGCAAAAGGTGCATGGTATACCATCAGGGAATATGTAAAATACTTGAAATGGGATATAAAGAAAACAACATCGGTAGTGCAAGGATATGGAAACGCAGGATCTTACATAGCTCAATTTTTATATGATCAAGGCTCTAAGATCATAGCTGTTTCTGACTCTCAGGGAGGAATTTACAACGAAACAGGACTTGACCCATATAAAGTTCTTGAATACAAAGAAAAAACAGGTTCAGTTGTGAACTTCCCCTGTGCAAAAAACATAACTAATGAAGACCTACTATTTCTTAAATGCGATATTCTCTGCCCTTCAGCACTTGAAAACCAGATTACTGCTAAAAATGCAGATAAAATTCAGGCAAAAATGGTTGCTGAACTAGCTAATGGTCCCGTAACCCCCGAAGCTGATGAAATTCTTATTAAAAAAGGAGTATACCAGATACCCGACTTCTTATGTAATGCAGGTGGAGTAACAGTTTCCTATTTCGAGTGGGTCCAAAACTTAATGAATTATTACTGGGCTGCGGACGAAGTATACGAGAAACTTGACAAAAAGATGACAAAGGCATTTTGGGATGTAATCGGCGCTAAGGAAAAATACAATATAGGCATGAGAACAGCTTCTTACGTCGTTGCAATCGAAAGAGTTGTCGATGCAATGAAAGCAAGAGGATTTAGTTATTAAGTCTTATTATTATTTATTTTTATTATTTTCTTTAATTTTTCTGAATTATAAATATGTAAAACACTTATATAGTATTATTCCTATCCTTAGATATGGAACCAGAAGTTGGAGATGTAATTATATTAAGGAAGGGTGAAATTAGTTATGAAGGGATAGTAATACCCTCTCCAAAGAAAGATTCAATTATTATTAAATTATCTAACGGATATAATATAGGTTTTAGAAGAGACTCTGTTAAAATTATTAACGTTGAGAAAAAACAAAAGCCAAAAATTTTTTCTGAAGTAAAGTTTGAAAAAAGAAATGATATTCCTGAAATATCTCTAATCTCAACTGGAGGCACAATAGCATCGAGAGTTGACTACGAAACTGGGGGAGTAAGATGGCTTATGAAACCAGAAGAAATCTTTTTCATGGCCCCTGAACTGTCGGATATAACAACATTTCGGAATATATCTTCCCCATTCCAGATAGCTTCAGAATCTATGACCTTTGAATGTTATAAAATTTTAGCCAAAGAGGCAGCTAAAGAATTAAATTCTGGATCTAAGGGAATTATTATCACTCACGGTACAGACACACTTCATTATACTTCTTCTGCATTATCTTTTATGCTCCAGAATCTATCAAAACCTGTTTGTCTTGTGGGCGCACAAAGAAGCCCAGATAGAGGAAGTTTTGATGGTTCTATGAATCTCATTTGTGCCTCATATGTTGCTGGGCATTCTGATATCGGAGAAGCAGTTATTGTTATGCATGGAGAAATGGACGATACATATTGCAATGTCCTCAGAGGAACTAAAGTTAGGAAGATGCATTCTACAAGAAGAGATACTTTTAGACCCATTAACACTTCGCCCTTAGCTAAAGTTTTCATGAATGGGAAAATTGAGAAATTATCTGATTATAGGATAAGAAACGATGAAAACGAAGTATACCCTGATATAGAGATGGAAGAAAGAACTGCCATTATTAAGGCTTATCCAAATTTTAATCCTGAAATTCTTGACTATTATATCGATAAAGGCTACAAGGGATTAGTGATTGAGGCATCAGCTCTTGGCCATGTCCCAACTGATACAATAAATGAGAAATTTTCTTGGGTAAATTCAATTAAACGAGCAAGAGAAGAAGACATAATCATTGTTTTTGCGACACAGTGTCTTTTTGGCAGAGTGGATCCTTTCGTTTACTCAAATGGTAGGATAATGGAGGAAATGGGAGTAATATATGCAGAGGACATGTTGCCAGAAACGGCATATCTTAAGCTTTCGTGGATTCTGGGTCATACAAACGAGTACTTTGAGGTCAAGAGAAATATGCTTGATAATATGGTTGGCGAGATAAACTACCGCATAAAAGGTGATAAGAGTGGACTATAAACAACTTGGCCTAAAAGTAGGATTAGAGATTCATCAGCAACTAAATTCTAAAAGAAAACTATTTTGCCATTGCCCGACAGTTCTTAGAACTGATGATCCTATATTTACTGTTGAACGAAAACTTAGGCCAACGCCCTCTGAGATAGGTGAAGTAGATGTCGCTGCATTGAAAGAATATATGCGGGGTAAAACCTATATTTATCAATATTATGATACAAATTGCCTCGTTGAACTTGATGAGGAACCTCCGCATCTTGTTTCTGAGGAAGCTAAAATAATTGGCGTTGAAGTATCCTTACTTCTAAATTCTAATATAATTGAGGAAATTCAAGTAATGAGGAAAACAGTTCTTGACGGTTCAAACACTTCAGCTTTTCAGAGAACTATGCTTATCTCAACAGATGGATACATTAAGACAAAAGAAGGCCCAGTTTCCATTCTTACAGTATGTCTCGAAGAGGATGCTGCAAGATTGATTAGCCAAGATGATTCTACCAAGACATTTAGACTTGATAGATTGGGAATTCCTTTAGTTGAAATTGCAACAGGACCTGATATCTCAAATCCTGAACAAGCAAAAGAAGCAGCTTACATACTAGGGCAAATCTTAAGGGCCACAGGAAAAGTAAAAAGAGGGCTAGGTACGATAAGGCAGGATCTCAATGTCTCAATCCGAGAAGGTGGAAGAGTTGAACTAAAAGGAGTTCAGAAGTTAGAGATGATACCTCTATGGACGGAAAGAGAAGTAGAGCGACAGATCAATCTTGTTGGAATAAAAAAGGAATTGAATAGTAGGGGTTCAGAAAAAGACCTTGAATTAAAAATTATTGAGTTAACTGGTATATTTTCTAATACTTCATCTAAGATTATTGCAAGTTCAATTAAAAAGAATGGCGACGTCTATGGAATTAAATTGAAAAATTTCAAAGGCATACTAGGAAAAGAGATCCAAAAAGGTAGAAGATTTGGAACTGAATTAGCAGATCATGTGAAAACATATGGATTATCAGGATTATTCCACATAGATGAACTTCCAAACTACGGTATAACTGTTGATGAAGTCAACAAGGTAAAAACAAAATTGAAGATAAATGAACTTGATTCTTTTGTCATTGTCACTGGAAAAGAAGACATATGCCATAAGGCCTTAGAAGAAGTTTTTGAAAGATGTAAAAAAGCTTTTTCCGGAGTGCCAAATGAAACAAGAGATGCATTAGAGGATGGGAATTCTAAATATTCGAGACCTCTCCCGGGCAGAGCAAGAATGTATCCTGAAACTGATATTCTACCATTTACTATCGATACAAAACTAATAGAAAATATTAGAGAGAATCTACCTGAAACTTTCGATGAAAAGGTAAAGGGATTCATCGCTAAATACGGTCTTAAGAAGGAAGAAGCAGAAAGAATTGTTTATGAAAATCCAGAACTTTTCGAAAAAGTTTCAACTACCCTTGATATAAAATCTACTATTTTTATTAAGGCTTTAGATCTTTCTAAAAATTTAGAAAAGGAAGAAGGATATGTAACCGATGATGAAACCCTGTACCTGCTTTTTGAAAAAGTATCAAAAGGAATAATTGCAAAAGAAGGTATAGAAGAGGTTTTGAAGAGAGTATCAAAAGGTGGAGATATTGAGAAAGTCCTGTCAGAATTTTCCTCAGAGAACAGTTCTTTTGATGTTGAATCAGCAATTGAAAAGATAATAATGGAGAAAAGAGATTTTATAATAGAAAAAGGAGATCGTGCTATTTCTCCATTAATGGGTATATGCATGAAGGAATTCAGAGGAAAAGTTGATGGAAGTCTAATAAACAAAATATTAAAAGAAAAAATAGAAGAACTTCTTAAATCTTCTTAATTTTTTTTGTCTTTTAATTTCACTACTGCTTTGTTGCATAATTGCCCT
>DUKX01000021.1 GCA_013329085.1 Methanofastidiosum sp.
TAATCATCTCGGATACCTCTTGCCTCATGAGGAGATGCAAGGTATATAGAATCATAATATTCTGATTTCGTCTTAGTTGATAGCTCTTCATCATCTGTTATTAAAACTCTGTCCCTAAATTTTTTGAGAGAAGGAATTTTAAGATCCGATATACCATTCAAATATTCTAATATGTTATTAATTTCTTCTTGGGTTAAGCCTTCTACAAATTTTTTTGCCTTGTAGCAGTAATTTAATCTCTTTAGAATTAACTCCCTATCTCTAAGGGGCATATAAAGGTAGAATCTATTCCTTGACCTCTCTGTTTTAGGGTATGAAACTAGGATAGACACTATCTCTTCGTATATTTCCCAAGCGTCACCAAAAAGGACTTCTTCGTACTTTTTACCAGTAATATCTTCAAATGTTTCTTTTTGGATCTGTAATATCTTCTTTTTACCAAATCCTGGGATCTTTAATAGCTTTTCAAGTTCTAGTTTTTCTATTATGCTTTTTAATTCATCTTCTGAATAATATTCCAAAGCCTTTTCAAAACTTTTTTCCCCCATGATCTGGCAAATGTCCATTAACGTCTGTACCCCCTTGCGAATTCACAGTTTACACATAATACTTCTTCGTTGAACTTGAATAGCTCCTTAGTTGAATCTGCTAGTTTGTCAGCTTTTTCTTGGTCGGTGATTACTGCCCCGTGCGGAACTAATTTTTTATCGCCGATTTTTACCCCTACAACTATTGCACCATGGCCTATGAAGCACTCTTTTCCAATTTCTGAGCTATGGACTACTGCTCTAAAACCAACAAAAGAGTTATTGCCTATTTTTGTAGGCCCATGAATTACAGCACCGTGTGCTATTGAAGTCTTTTTACCAATTTCTACAGATGTATGTTCCAACGCATGAACTATAACGCCATCCTGTAAGTTACTCCCATCTCCGATAATTATGGGGGTTCCTTCGTCTGCTCTTAATGATACAAAAGGGGCAACATAAACATCTTTTCCTATTCTCACATCTCCAATAACTGAAGACATTTCATCACAATAACTTTCTTTGTCTATATTTGGATATCTACACTCCTTATTAAAGGAACAAATTGGATTTTCTTTTATTGCCATATCTTCACCTGAAAGATTTTTCATATTTAAAGGATATGTAACAAGCACCTTCTCTGGAAACCATGCAGGGACCTTTAGGACTTTGTGGTGTGCATATATTTCCAAATAATGGACACTCACTTGGGATCTTCTCAGCCCTTAAAATTTCCGGGCAGCTGCATCCTTTCTCTTCAGGAATATCCTCTATCTCAATGTTAAATTCCTTGTATGCATCTTTGCTGGAAAACTCACTTTTTAAAGAGAGACCTGATCCAGGTATTACTGGAAATCCTCTCCAGCGTATATCACAGGGTTCAAATACCTTTTCCATAAGTTTTTGGGCTTTGATATTGCCTTCTGTCCTTACACCCCGGACATATTCATTTTCAACTTCGGCTCTTTTTTCTTTGATTTGTTTTATTAAAAGATAAATGCCCATAAGTATATCGTTAGGTTCAAATCCACATATTACTTGGGGTACATGAAATTTTATAGATATGGACTCATATGGTTTTGTTCCGATTATCGTAGAAACGTGCCCCGGGTCTATAAATCCTGAAAGATTTATTTTCCCACTGCTTAACAATAAATCCATAGCAGGAGGAACTACCCTGTGTGCCGATAAGACATAAAAATTATCTGGAGAATTAAGAACTGCAACAGCAGTTGTGGGACAAGTGGTCTCAAATCCAATGGCAAAATGAACTATTTTTTTATCGGGATTTGATATGGCAAGATTAATTGAATCGTTAATACTATACACCAGTCTAATGTCAAGCCCAGATGCTTTTGCATCTGACAAAGAACGTTTAGATGGTACTCTGATCATATCCCCATACGTTGTTACTATGGCTCCTTTTTCGGCAACTTTTACAGCGGCTTCAATTTCACCTTGTGTTGTTACACAAACTGGACACCCTGGGCCAGAAACAACTTGAACATTTTCTGGTAACATTGCTCTAATACCGTAATGAGTAATCACATGCTCATGCGTTCCACAAACGTGACACAGTTTTATTTCGCCTAAATCCTTAGAGGATTCAAATATTTTTTTTATTATTGTATCTGAAGCGTTGCGGTCTTTATACAAATCCACTAAAAATCCTCCTGAACTTTTAGGAGTTCTTTCCAGATCTCCAATGATTCCAGAGCTTCTTTCTCGTCCATTTTTTCAATTGCAAATCCGGTGTGAACAATTACATAATCACCAACTTTAACATCGACAAGGTCCAATCTTACCTCTCGTTTAACTCCGTTGAAATCAACTATCCCAACACTGTCTTTTATTTCTATAACTTTACCTGGAACTGCAAGACACATGATTTTTACCTCAGTATATTGATTAAAAAGTCTTTCTTTATAACAGATTTATTTTAATGATTGGACTTCACTTATAAAAGAGATTATTAAATGTTTTCAGAATCGTTATTCTTCTTGTATATACAGGAGCATTTTTTATGGATTTGACTATAGCACTCAATAAAACATCATAAACTACCTATTAAATAGAAATCATAGTTTATTAAGTTAAACTGGATAACTATATTAAGTTTATTTTTACTTAATATTCATTATTATATAAAAACTAATATTCTTTAAACTATTTCTCTTTAGGGCTATATTTCAAAACGTATAAAGTTATATAGAATTAACTTCCAATAATTTTAACAACATAATGAAAATGTTGGGTTGGTGAATAAATGGAAGAAGAACCTAAACAACAAATGAGTATGCCATTAATAGGCGATGATGCGCCTAAATTTAAAGCAAAAACTACAATGGGAGAAATAAATTTTCCAGACGATTATAAGGGTAAATGGGTAATATTTTTCAGTCACCCGGCAGACTTTACCCCTGTGTGCACAACTGAATTTATGACTTTTGCATCAATGCAGAAAGAACTCAAAGAGTTAAATTGTGAGTTAATAGGATTATCAATAGACAGTATTTATGCCCACATAGCTTGGTTAAGAACCATAAAAGAAAAGATCGAATATAAAGGCATGAAAAATGTAGAAATTATGTTCCCTGTAATAGAAGACTTAAAGATGGATATTTCAAAGAAATTTGGAATGGTCCAACCAAATGCATCCACAACTCAGGCGGTAAGGGCGGTATTCTTAATAGATCCTAAAGCAAAAGTTAGGGCAATGCTCTATTATCCTCTATCAAATGGGAGAAATATGCAAGAAATCAAGAGATTACTTCTTGCAATGCAGAAATCAGACAAAGAACAAATTGCAACTCCGGCGAACTGGCAACCAGGTGACGACGTAATAATTCCCACTCCCGGCTCTTGCGGCGTAGCCAAAGCAAGGATGGAGAAAAAAGAAGAAGGCAAATACTGTCTTGACTGGTTTATGTGCTTTAGAAAAGAAAAATAAATTTAAGTCTCAAATTAATTTATTTTTTATTATTAAATTATTTAAATTTCGAGAAATGTAAAGACATAATTATACGGACAGAATTAGACACATTTTGTACTATCAAATTTTGGACAATATAGAGATTCGTTTGTAATGTTATGAATACTATTGCACTTTTTATTTAAATTTTTAATTGGTGAAATTCTACTGTTTATTGAATTGACAAAATAATATAAAGAGAAGTAGAATGAATTAATTCATGGCAAAATGGTACGAAGAATTATTTCAAAATTATGCTGAAACTTACGAAACTGAAGTTTATACTAAAGGAACAATGGGAGAAATAGACTTCATCGAAAAAGAGATTAAAAAGGATAAATCTAAGAAAATTATAGATATCGGCTGTGGTACAGGAAGACATTCTATTGAACTTGCTAAAAGAGGATATAATGTAACTGGAATTGATCTATCTGAATGCATGTTAGAAAGAGCAATAGAAAAGGCCAAGGAAGCCAAAGTAAAAGTTGAATTTATTAAAGCGGATGCAAGAGAGTTAAAATTTAAAAAAGAGTTTGATCTTGCCCTTATAATATGTGGAGGTGGTTTTCCACTGATGGAAACAGATGAGATGAATTTTATGATTCTTCAAAGTGCCGTCAGATCTTTAAATGATAAAGGAAAATTAATACTCACAACATTAAATGGTCTTTTTCCATTATTTCATTCTGTTAAAGATTTTATCAACTCGAATTCTACAGATGGAAAAACTGATGCAAATACATTCGATTTAATGACCTTTCGAAATAAATCAGTGTTAGAATTTACAGATGATGGCAGCAATAAAAAGAAGATCAAGTGTGATGAAAGATATTATGTTCCTTCAGAAATAACATGGTTATTAAAATCATTGGGATTTAAAAAAGTAGATATATACGGATGCAAGCTTGGAGCTTTTAGTAGAGTGGATAAATTAACAACTGAAGATTTT
>DUKX01000207.1 GCA_013329085.1 Methanofastidiosum sp.
TTTTCACTAAAAAAATAGCGTGTTTTACTCTGGGGTTATACCAAGTTTACTTTTTGTGCACTAGAAGCTTACTGCTTTTAGCACAATCGTATTAAATATAGAAAATTTTGGTTGACAAGTTATATCGCTATTAGTTACTAAAATATGTAATCAAAATCCTATTTTATATGCATATGATAACACAAGTACCCACTGTTTAAATTCCATACCAATCCAGTTTGCTAATAGGAATGATGAATCACTATGTGGTCTAAATTAGATGTTTATGAACCTATATCGGCTAATATCAAGCAATACTTACTTCCATCAAATCCTATCCCAACAACTTGAGTTTGGTCACCACCAGCCAGCAAATCTTTGACAGTGTCTACGTAGTTAATTCCTAATAGAGGAATGTATCCACCTGTCACGGTTTTCTCTGCGTATACTGCTGATACCGAAGTATAAATGCCGTCTTGATTTTTCAAAATCACCTCTCCAATCAGGTAGTTTTGAATATATAACAAATGCAATACATAGACATTTTCCTCTCCATTTTCATCTAGCAAAGGTATCGCAATGACAGTTTCGTAATCATAGAGGTTGTCTACAGGTGTTTCCCCCATAGTGAATACATCTTGATGCTTGTACTTGTTTATATATCCTTGTTCGTATAACACTTCCGTTTTCCAAGGAAAAGTAGGGATGCTATTAATGATTGAAGTTCTGATGTTCCAGTACATATTAAATTTATCTCTACCCTCGTCTACTGTTGAGAAAGGCTCAACCCAACCGAAGTTAGATGCAGATCCATTATAGAACTTAATATATTCTTCTCCATCTAAAATTCCTATGGGGTATGTTATCTTATATCCAATTGCATAATAAACCATTCCCAGCAATTCAAAAGAAGGATAGTCAGCTTGAGAAGACGATATAGCCAAAAAACATTGTCTGTCACTGAGTGGATTACGAGCACTTGTATCACCTATAATTGATGTAAACTCAGCAATTTGTGTCATACCATCTTCTTCGAAAACATGTATGGTCTTCGTTCCAAGTAATTCATCTTCTTTTCTAAACAGACACACTGCTAAGGATGTATTCTCCAAATACATACCGTATACAGGTATGAGTGATATATCCTCAGCGTTATTGTATAATTCTTTGAACTCATCTGAAGATGTATCGCTTTCTGCATACAAGGAGAGATGGTCAACGATGTTCAAATCAATAGCATCATCAGCATAATAGTCTTCTATAATACCATTTTCCGGTCTTGCATCTTCAATTTGTGGAAATATGGTGATGAAGTCAGAATTATCCTGAGTCATAATTGTAGTAAAAGCATCAGAACTTGTAGTTCCTTCATTGCAGGACACTAAAAATAAAAATAGTACAAGTGTAAAAATAAATATTAACATCTTTTTCATAATTATTGTTCCTCCTTAACAAGTAAAACTATAGCAAAAAAATCATTATAGTCATTAAGAGAAAGCTCATGATCAATATATTCAGATTCCCAAGCATCACTAACATAAATAATGTAATCGTCATTCTCGATATTATAACCCACACAAACAGTCATATGACCTCCGCCATATGGTGAATTAACTCCACCAAACCCCAACATGATTGGACGACCAGCATCTATTTCTGATTGAATCGAGTTCCAACTGAACTTTTGGTCACTTCTCCAAACGTTTTCAGATTCAAGAGTATATGTTGTACCATTATCTTCATGAACGAATATATCAAATCCAAATTGGATATTAGCATTTACAAGATGTCCATTTTCTTGGCCTGAGCCTTCTATCATCGCCGCTTGAACATCAATTGCCCGCAAAATCTGTGTAGCCTCGTCTATACAGTCAAATTGCAACATATCATGGTTAATATTCCAAAAAGCTGCTATATTGGTTATTGCACAGGGAATACAAAAATGTGTTGTATTTGAACGTAAATTTGTGGGTACCTCATCAACAAATGTTCCACCAATGGAAACGTTCCAATACCACACCCACGGTGCACCCGGATATGTTACTCTAACTTGAATCTTGCCTGGAAGTAATGTGGTTAACACACCAGTAGAAGCATTTATTGTTGCTCTAGTAGTTGAAGAACCATCAGTGTCTGTAACTGAATATGATACGGGACCATTATGATTAATTCTTGTACTTCGCATATAGGCGTGATATTGGTATGTTTCATCTATAGACAAGGAAGTCGGAAAATCCTCTGCCACGATATTCTCATATGTGTTACCCAAATATTTATAGAGACTCCACCTAGTGCCTGAATCGTAACGATTGGTTGTCAAAACTAGAATGGTATCGTTATTAGCCGATGTTGACCTTACATAATAGGTTACTCCGTTTTCTGTGTATGTGATGTAGTAGTATCCAGATGTATAAACTAATTTCCATGTATAACCTGTCGAAAGTTCAGCATCGTTTTCGGACAATCTTCCGGCAATAGGAGCATTGTTGCTCATACTTGGAAAAATGACAAGCGAGCTTTCAAGCATACTTCGAATAACATAATCGTTAGTCGCTGGACGATAAGAAATTTTGAAAAGATTCTCTAGATGCGATACGGAAAGCGGTGGTGATGTGTATGATGTTGAATCCTGCAAAACCCAAGCCAGGCTGGTTGGCCGATATGCTTTGAGATACGTATTGGTATTAGTTTTTCGAATAGCATACACTCCCTCGGCAAAATGTGTTCCCGTATAGTTTATAGTAAGCCGTGCGAAGATTTGCATCTTTTCTTTTGCGACAAAAATAACTGAATAGTTTTCTCCGCCCTCGCGTTTCAAAGCAAAACCATAATTTGATGTGCCTGTATACCATGATTTTACGTAATTTGTCACCGAAAATACAGCGTACTCGGGATTATCCTCATTAACTCCATCCGCATACACATCAACTATATCACTACTAGAGGATGCTGTGGTTGGTTTGTTATTCCAAGAAACTCCATGCTCTGACCAATAGGACGTAACTTGATAAATGCCAACCGACATGTAGCAGTTATTTGTTACCGAATAGTAATATGGTAGGCTAACATTTGCAGAAGTTATATTAGTTCCTGATGGTAAATTGGGTGTCGTGAACTTATAGAATGTCTGTCTAGTAGGTGAAACCCAAAGTTGATGTTCTCCACCATAATTAACTGTTGGATATGCTGAGTAGACATATGTATCATTCATTTGACCAATGTCTACCAAAGATGGATCAATAGTCACAGGGAAAACCCGTTCGTCAGCATTGACCCAATCTGCATTGGCACTTATGGTAAATTCATATTTACCAAGTACAAGATGAGAAATGGTATAGTCTACTTCGGTTGAATACTTATTAACTGCATCATACATATACGGAGCAGGAATGTGATAGACAACCACTCGAGTATCCGCGTCTGAAAGGATTATGTCGCCACCATCCAACTCGGCAACCAGGCCATCCAAAGAGAGTGTGAATGTATAATCGTAAACGCGGGATGGCTTCTTAACTATAATGTTTTCTTTAATGCTGTTTGACACTAGAAAATATTCAATATCTGTATTGTCAATGATATTTTCATATATTATGCTTGAAGTAATCTTCTCTACTGTTGTCAATCTTTGAAGTTTGGTAGTGTTAATGTCTGCCTCCGTTTTAGCATTCGTAACAGCTATAGCGGTACTTTCTTTGGCATTTTTGAGCCCAAACGCAACTTTATACTTACCTTCTTGTAGCATAAACAGCGAGCCAAGGGCTGAAGTCTGATTAGCAAACTTCACTCTCGAATCACTGGTCGATATGGCGCCATTGATTTCATACAGCGAATTATCGATTTCTTCCCAAGTGCCTCTAGAACTCTTTCTATGAACTGAATCTCCATATACAACCGCTTGATAAGTACCGTCTTCTAGTCGTAAATGTTTCACATTCTCTTCACGCATCGATTCAATCTCGAAAGTCAGTTCACCTAATTCTTGTTTTAGCAGGATTTCATCTTTTGCTTCTATCGAAAATGCTTCACTTGAGTCCTCTGTAGTCTCAGTTGATGGAACGTAGTCTTCTGGCACATCACTGGATACAGCATTAATAGTTAAACTGAAAAGTTGGCTGGATATAAATAGTGTCACAAGGAACAGTATCAATTTCTTTAATTTTCTCTTATTTTTCATATATACCACTTTACTTTCACATAATTGATTTAGGTTATTAAAGGAAACCTATAAACAACCTTTAATATTCTAAAAACATGTTTTAATTTCAAACATTAATAATATATACATTACAACATTTCAATATTTATATTTGCTAATAATAATTTTAATTACAAATGCAATTTTAAATCCACACAAAAATAAGCACTAATATTATAAAAAAGCAAATTCAATAATAAATATCAAATCTATCCAATCAAACTGTACCACAATGTATTTTAATTTTCTACAAGATGTCAACTTTTCTTAGAATATTTTTAGTTTGGTCATAATTTATATATATTATGTTCCATTCAAATGCACTGCTATAAAAAACAGGACACATATCCCCCCTCTAGGTTATAAAAAAGAGTAAAATCAATGAAAAATCACTCATTTTACCCTAAATAATAGAAAAAGTCGCTTTATCTAAAACACTCTAAACGTCTATATTTAGACGTCAAGCGCTATAAAGCAACTTTTGGAAGCTATTTCAAAATTAGGTGGTGCGGGCGACAGGACTTGAACCTGCACTCATAAGAACTAGATCCTAAGTCTAGCGCGTCTGCCAATTTCGCCACGCCCGCAAAAAGATGGTGACCCGCAGGCGATTCGAACG
>DUKX01000125.1 GCA_013329085.1 Methanofastidiosum sp.
GCGCCCGGCTCATAACCGGGCGGCCAAGGGTTCAAATCCCTTCGGGCCCACAATTTGTTCTAAATCCTCCCGACCATTGAAAGCCACTTTTCATAGCATTGCACTGCCAATTTATAATCTCTTACGGCCCAGAAGTAACCATCTCGTTTTAGATAGTATTCCGCATCTAAAAGATAATAATTTATGGCAGTATTAAAAAGAGTTTCAGCTCGCTCAGTATCTCCAGAATCCCAATAAAGCTCAGCAGCTTTTTTAAAGTCCTCGGCCCCCCAGAAGAAATCTTTTTCTTCGACTATAAAATTTGCAGCCTCTGCATAACTGTCCGCGGCATCTTGATAGTAGCCCTCATTCTCAAAATTAATGGCTATTTTTTCAAGCTTTTCGACCCTTTTCTTAATCTCATCCCTTAACAATTAAGCACCTTGTTTAGATTTTTTTCTTTTTCTGAGGAAGAAGAATATTATCCCTATTACTACCACTATGCCCCCAATAATAGCAAAAGTCATTACAAATCTAGAAAAAGATTCAGCGGTAATTAAATCATCAATTTCAGTTATTTTTTGATCCATCTGCTGAACTTTAACTGTGTCATTCGTTACTGAATAAAGATCTTTTGCAGCCTTATAGGTGGACTTGGCTTCTTCGTATTTTTTTTCATTTTTTAGAGAAAGAGCTTGATCCTCTAATGATTTGGCTTGGATATGTAGGGTAGCATTTGAAATGAAAGTTCCAGAATTATTTATTCCTTCGCTATAGGATACAGATTGGTACATAGTTCTTGCTTCGCTAAACTTATTAATCGCTGCCTGATACTCTCCAACATCATAGAGCGCTTTTCCCGTATTAAAAATAGCATTTGCCTTTCGTATAACCTCTTCTATTTGTTGTTGATTTGTTTGAGAATCTGGGATCTGAATTTCTTT
The DNA here is from genome assembly GCA_013329085.1 of Methanofastidiosum sp. Classification (GTDB taxonomy): domain Archaea; phylum Methanobacteriota_B; class Thermococci; order Methanofastidiosales; family Methanofastidiosaceae; genus Methanofastidiosum; species Methanofastidiosum sp9950u. The sequence continues at coordinate 924 of DUKX01000125.1, forward strand.
TAATTCTTGATAGGTAATTGCATCTATATCAGTTGAAGCTATAATTAATTCCTTCTCACCTTTATAATTAAGATTGATAGTAAATATTTCAATTACAGGCGAGTAAGTCCTATATGTAAAAAGTGTCTTTCCTTTAGTATCTAATACATATACCCCATCATTAGTTCCTGTTATGATTTCTATTTCGTTTTTATAGTCAAGATTATCATAATAAATTAAGTTAATATTTTCATCAAATGTATGATTAAATATTTCTTTAACCCAATCATATGCATAAAGAGTATTAGCTTTACCCACTATAATAAATGAAGTATTGAATTCATCTTTAAATGCAGTTGCAGCTTTGATATCCCCGTCAAAAGAATATTCTTTCAAATTAAATCCATCTTTTGTTAGGATAATGAGTTTTTTGTTAACGCCTAATAATATCTCTTTAAATCCATCTCTCTCCACATCACCCACAGAGAGAGAAGTTATAGTATAATCAAAATGATACCCCCACAAAGGATTCCTATTATAATCGAAAACTATAATGTCATTTAATCTTGTTGATGAAATGAATTCAGTATAGCCATCCCCATTTATATCCTCCGCAATAAGAAATCTAAGTTCGTTGTCAGCTTCCCATTTTTTTGAAGTCCCACTATAATAGCCTTTTAATTCAAAATCAGGGAAAAATAAATCTTTACTTTGGAATCTGACACATCCATCGTGATTAATAATCACCCAAGCATTATCCATAAATGTTCTATTATGAGATATAGCAATTATCTCACCATATCCGTCTGAATCAATATCTTTGATAATTATCTTTTGAATGGGGGTGCGCATCCAATATTCCCAAAGTTTTTCTCCATCTGAGTTGAAAACCTCTATGCCATTATTAATAAGGCCAACTACTACATCGCTTCTTCCATCGCCATCTAGGTCTCCTGCAGACACACTATTCACAAAATTAATAGTTTTTCTTTTCCATATTTCTTGGCCAAAGACATCAAGAGCATAAATATAATCCCCACTTCCCACAACAACATCAAATCTACCATCGCCGTCAACATCGCCTAAAGCGACTCCTTTGACTTCACCAGTAGTATGATGGCGCCATTTAATTATATCTTCAGAAGTAATTTGACTGAAGTTGGCAAAAATTAAAATTAATGTTAAAATTAAAACCAAACTTTTTTGCATTTTTTGCACCATTATTCTAAGTCTTCATTTCTAAGGAAATCCGGTAACGGGAAATGGCTCTTTGTGACTACGTGAATGCTCATTTCACTCTTGAATATTCCAGACTGTCTCATAGACTCCATGTAACTGGGGATTAGATCTGTTCTGTCCGCAGGTATTGCTACAACCAATTGACAGTCTGAATTTCCAAATCCAGAGGTTACATAGAGAACTCTGTCCATATTCTTTAGGAAATTAATAGCTTCATCATTTGTACCTTTTTGTATATTCAAGAGGAAATGAACTTGGTGATATCCTAATTTGTCGGGTTCTATTATGGCAGTAAATCCTTTTACCACGCCATCGTCTATCATTTTGTTAATGAAAGGTGTTACTGTCTGTATGGATAGCCCTGTTTCTTCAGCAATCTTGTTCTTCTGGGGGAATCCTTTGATTGCAAGAAGAGATCTTAGAATTTTAATTCCTTTTTTGTTCATTTTCATTATTATCACTATTTTTATAAATTCTTTAAAATATTTAAATCTTTCGGAAATTTTTTATTAAATAATTTTTCTATTAATTATAAAAAGAAGATAAGATAATGAAATTATAAATAGTAGTATAACTTCTAGGTCAAGTATGCCTGTTTCAATACCTATTATGGTGTAACTTAATACCATGCTGTATAGCCCTACCAATATAATTTTTCTTTCACTCTTTTCGCGGTCTGCTGATTTATAAAGATTTGATAAGAAAAATCCTAAAAAGGCCATTCCAATGATAACTCCGATTAGACCAAAGTCTATAGCTAAAGGTCCAAATATTGTCGAAGTTACAGAAACTGATCTTTCACCAACAAGTACTGCTATCATCCTTCTTGGAGAGTATGCTATACCGGGCATAAGTCTAGCAAGATACGGGTGAGTTGCAATATGTATTGCTCCGTTGGTCAATCCGAATACTCCACCCATGTTAGCTAGTATATCCATAACATCAGTAGTAAGACTTATCCTTGTTCTAAGCGATTGAAAAAGAGAAAGATTAACACCCAGTAGTAGGTCACGCACCATTGTTAAAGCAAGTAATGATATCAGAGAACCTGCACCAATTATAATTAGTTCAGATTTTTTCCATATGCCCACCATAGAACCACAGATTAATGCCCCCAATAAAACAAAAATAACTTGAGTTCTGTAACCTAACAAAGCCATTAAGA
>DUKX01000168.1 GCA_013329085.1 Methanofastidiosum sp.
AAAGTTCAATTGAATCTCCATGATGGAACGAACTTATTATCTGAAGAAGGTTATAAAACATCTTCAACACTAGTAATGAAAGTCCCAGATATGAAGATTGTAGATTCGCTTGAATTTAAAGAGGGTTACATTGGACTAGTCATTAAAGGTAAAAACGTTTCAAGGATAGGTAAGATTTCAAAGATAACTCCATTTGGGATATATAAAGATGCAGTAATATTAGAATCAGGAAATGACAAGTTTCAGACATTGAAAGATTATGTGCTTGTCGTTGGAAAAGATTCTCCCATAATTAAACTTGAGTGAGGCTGGCAAACATGGAAGAGATACTAAAAAATTGGGAAAATCCTATGAGAAAACCATACCTATCAAAAGTAACTGTCAATATGGGGGTAGGAGAATCAGGAGAAAAACTAGAGAAAGCTAGAGCACTTCTTGAATTTCTTACAGGTCAGGCACCTATTAGAAATAATGCCAGACAAACTAATAAAGAATTTGCAATTAGAAAAGATGAGCCTATTGCAGTTTCTGTTACTTTAAGAAGGGAAAAGGCTAGTAAATTCCTTATGAGAACACTCGAAGCAGTGGAATTTAATCTAAAGGAAAGAAGTTTTGATAATCGCGGTAATTTCTCTTTTGGCGTAAAAGAACACATAGATCTTCCTGATGTTCAATATGATCCCGAAGTCGGAATTTTCGGGATGGATGTCTGTGTTAATCTTCAAAAGAGAGGATTTAGAGTAAAAGAGAGAAGAATTAAAAAGAGCCACGTACCCATAAAGCATCAGTTGACCAAAGAAGAAGGGATACTGTTTGCTAAACAGGAGTTTGGGGTGAACATTATATGAATAAAAAGTTTGGAGTAGGCTCAAGAACATGCAGACGCTGTGGTACCCACCGTGCAGTCATTCGAAGATATAATCTTATGGTTTGCAGGCGCTGCTTTAGAGAAGTTGCCAGAAAAATTGGCTTCAAAAAATATCATTAGGTGATTAAAGATGAAAATAGATCCTTTGGCCGACGCACTTTCAAATATTTATAATTATGAAAATGCTAGAAAGCCCGATTGCGTTATCCCCGCATCAAAACTTATGGGCAATATCCTGAGAATTATGCAGAAATGGGGATACATAGGAGCATTTGAATTTATAGACGATGGTAAGAACGGCCTATTTAAAGTTGAATTAATGGGGGCTATAAATAAGTGCGGAGTCATAAAACCAAGAACCCCCGCAAAGAACAATGAACTTGAGGATTGGGAAATGAGATATCTCCCGGCAAAGGAGTTTGGAATACTAATAATGTCAACTCCAAACGGAGTAATGTCCCACAAGAAGGCCAAAGAGCAAAACATTGGAGGCATTCTATTAGCTTATGTTTACTAGGTGATGTTTATGGTACAACATGTCGAATGGTTTATTGATATCCCAGAATCTGTAAAAGTTACAATAGATGGGGCAAGAGTTAGTGTAGAGGGGCCAAAAGGTAAGTTGGAGAGAGATTTTCACTTAAAGAATCTTAAAATGGAGAAGATAGAAGACGATAAACGAATTAGAGTCGCAATGCTTCACGCATACAAGAAAGAAAAGGCTATGATAGGTACCATCAGTTCGCATCTAAGGAATATGATAAAAGGAGTTTCAGAAGGATTTGAATATAAGATGAAAATTATATATGCGCATTTTCCTATGAACGTTAAATTAGATGGCAAGCAGCTAGTGATTTCAAATTTCCTTGGTGAAAAGAGCCCTAGAAAAGCAAATATTTTTGGTAATGTAGCGGTAAAAGTTTCAGGTGAATTTGTTACTGTAAATGGTATTAACTTAGAAGAAGTTGGTCAAACTGCAGCCAATATAGAGCTTGCTACAAGAGTAAGAAAGAGAGATCCAAGAGTATTTCAGGATGGTATTTATTTATTTGAAAGGGATGGAGCCCCAATATAGGTGAGATAAAATGAGTTTACGATTATTAAGAGTGAGAAAAAAGCTTAATAGCAAGAGGCCAAAATTTCTAAGAACTGAAACATGGAAACATAAATCCTTTAAGAATGATCCTAAATGGAGAAAACCTAGAGGTAAAGATAACAAGATGAGAATGAAAAGAAGCGGAAAGCAACCTCTAGTTTCAGTTGGATACAGGGGGCCAAAAGAAGTCAGAGGCAGACACGCATCTGGCTTGGAAGAGGTCATGATTACAAATCCAGGGCAAATCGATGGCCTAGAAAATGTCATAATTAGGATTAATGCAACAGTTGGGAACAAAAAGAAGATTGAGATAGTCAAAAAAGCTGCTAAATCTAATCTTAAAATAGCAAATCCGGCCTTGACTCATGTAAAAGTTACGTCAGTTGAAGAGTTCGATGCAATTGAACCCATTAAAGATCACATCCAGAAATTAATAGTTCCACTTAGTATTGATAGCGACATAAGGTCTGATATAGTGAGAAAGGCAGAAGATGTGGGCCTATTGGTGGAGGATTGATCACATGGATCTAAAAGTTCAGAAAAGACTTGCATCACAGTTATTAAAATGCGGTGAAGGCAGAGTTTGGATTGACGGTAACAGTGCATCTGAGATTTCTATGGCAATTACCAGAGAAGATGTCAGAAAATTAATCGATAGCGGCAAGATTAAGAAGAAACAGGAAGCAGGCATATCCAGACATAGAGCAAGAGAAAGACACGTCAAAAGAAAGAAAGGAAGAATGAGTGGATTTGGGTCCCGAAAAGGAAAAGCCACAGCTAGATATCCTAAGAAGAGAAGGTGGATTAATACAATAAGGCCATTAAGAAGAACTTTAATTGAGCTAAGAGAATCCAAAAATATTGATAAAGGTTCATACAGAAAACTTTATAGGATGGCTAAAGGTGGAGCTTTTAGAAGTGTTTCTTACATGAGTAATTACATAAAAGAACACGGCCTTGTATCGGAAAAGAGGAAGAGGTGAAGCAATGGCAACTGGACCAAGATCAAGAGTACCTTTTAAGAGAAGAAGAGATGGTAAGACTAACTATAGGAGAAGGCTTGCCTTAGTCAAATCTGGAAAGAATAGGGTCGTAATAAGAAAATCACTAAATAATATATTAATCCAAATTGTAAGTTCTACATTTGAAGGCGATAAGACGCTCACAACAGCCTTTTCAAAGGAATTAAGAGATATGGGGTGGAACTTCCACTGCGGTAACACACCAGCAGCATATCTTACAGGATACCTTTGCGGCAAAAGGGCTAAAAAGATTGCAGATGAATTCATACTTGATATAGGCCTTCAAAGGTCCATAAAAGGTGGAAGGAACTACGCAGCTTTGAAAGGATTCGTTGACGCAGGATGTAACGTTAATGTAGATGAAAGTATATTCCCTCCAGAAAACAGAGTAAAGGGAGAGGACATCTCCTCATATTATGAAGGTCTTGACGGATCTTTAAAAGAGAAGATATTTTCTAATTATTTAAAGAATAAGACTGATCCTTCAAAAATACCAGGGATGTTTGAAGAGATTAAAACTAAAATAGACAAACTATGAGGTGTATGTAATGCCAAGAAAGAAAAAAGAAATCATCGAAGAACCTGTTGAGGAAGTAAAGGAAGAGCCATTAGAGACTCTTGAGGCCAAAGAGATAATTGAAGAACCAAGTGAAATAGTTGAAGACATCCCCGAAGAAGATGCACTGGAAGAAACTCCCCTGGAAGAAGAAATTGCTGAAGATGTCGTTATTAAAGATACAACCTCTGAAGAAGAAGTTATAAAGAAACTATCTATCGCTGAGAAGAAAAGGCTTGAGGAAGAAAGAAAATCTATGGGAAATAGGTGGACCCCCAAGACAAAACTTGGCAGAATGGTAGCAAACGGAGAAATTACTGATATTTCACAGATATTAAATAAGGGCCTTAGAATAATGGAGCCTGAGATAGTAGATGTATTACTACCCGAAGTTACCGATCAGAATAATCAGGAAGTCCTTAACATTAATATGGTTCAGAGAATGACTGACTCTGGAAGAAAAGTCAGATTTTCAGTAATGGTTGTTATAGGTAACAGAAATGGTTATGTTGGAATTGGTAAGGCCAAAGCAAAAGAAGTCGGGCCTGCAATTAGAAAAGCAATCAATAATGCCAAACTTAATGTTATCCAAGTGAAGAGAGGATGTGGCAGTTGGGAATGCAAATGTGGTACAGCTCACACAGTTCCATTTAGAGTGACTGGTAAGGCAAGTAGTGTCACTGTAACTTTAATACCTGCTCCAAACGGTTTAGGCCTTGCAGTAGGTGGGGTCGGTAAGAAAATCTTATCCCTTGCAGGAATAAAAGATGTATGGTCAAAAACAGATGGCCAAACACAGACAACAGTTAACTTTGCGAACTCAGTAATGGATGCGCTCTACCAAACAAACACAATGAGTGCACAAGAGAGAGACATTAAGGTCATAGGTATTGTCACAGGAAATACTAATTAGGTGAGATTATGAACAGATTAGCTGTTATACGAGTAAGAGGAAGGGTCGATGTAAGAAACGACATAAAAGATACCCTAAAAATGCTTAATTTAACTAAGTCAAATCACTGCGTTATAATAGACGATAGAGAGTCTTTTTTAGGAATGCTACAAAAAGTAAAAGATTATGTCACCTACGGACCTATAGACACCACCACTCTATCCAAACTCATAGTCAAGTGGGGAAGGTTAGAAGGGGATGTTAGAATAACTGAGGAGTATGTTAAGGAAAAGACTGGAAAAGACTTAGAAACTTTTTGTAAAGATTTCTTAGAGTTTAAAAATGAGCTTTCTGACCTTGATTTGAAAAAGGTATTCAGACTCCATCCACCCCATAGGGGATATGAAGCAACAAAGAAACCATATACTTTAGGTGGAACTTTAGGCCCAAGAGATATTGAAATCAACGGCCTTATCCAAAAAATGATTTAGGTGTTTTAAGATGATCAGAGTAAAAAAGAAGAGTACAAAAATGAGAGGATTTAGAACATGTGGCGGTGGCTGCTCTAAGAAAAGAAG
>DUKX01000133.1 GCA_013329085.1 Methanofastidiosum sp.
ATACAGTTTAGACGGCTTTTATTGTCTATGAAAAATCTGCTGGAAAGCGCATTCAAGAGAGAGGATATCCAAGGGGATATTCCATCCTTCCAAGCACTAACAACAGCCCTTTCAGCGACAATTGGGACTGGTAATATTGCAGGTGTTGCCACAGCTATTGTCATGGGTGGTCCAGGAGCACTTTTCTGGATGTGGGTAACATCTATTGTAGGCATGGCTACTAAATTCTCTGAAGTTGTTTTAGGTGTTAAGTACAGGGAGAAAAATCCAGATGGTGAATTTTCCGGGGGGCCTATGTACTATATCCAGAAAGGATTCAAAGAGAGATATAATATTGATGCAAAAGCATTGGCAATTCTATTCTCTGTTTTTGGGATCATAGCATCCTTTGGTATAGGTAGTATGGCACAGGCAAATTCTGTTATTTTAGCCATAATTTCTAATATGGGCAAAGGTAGTGCAATCTCGATACCTATTTTTGGTGAGGTATTTACGGCCTCGGCAATTCTTGGGATAGTTTTAGTAATTCTTACTGCTCTTGTCATCTTTGGAGGTATCAGAAGGATAGGAGAAGTCACATCATACCTTGTGCCTTTCATGAGCGTATTATATATTATAGCTGCTTTAGCTATTATCTTAATCCACTATGATAGAATCCCTTATGTATTTGCATCTGTTGTTGGATATGCATTTTCCCCGACAGCATTTACTGGGGGGGTTGCCGGATTTGCAGTTTCCAGAGCAATTAGATTTGGAATAGCAAGAGGGATATTTTCAAACGAGGCGGGATTGGGAAGTGCACCAATAGCACATGCCGCAGCAAAAACTCCCCATCCAGTAAGACAAGGAACACTGGCTATAGTTGAAGTATTTATTGATACAATTATCCTGTGTTCAATGACTGGATTTGTTATACTTGAAAGTAATCTTGATATATGGGGTGGAAATCTTACTTCCTCAGCCTTGACAAGCGCAGCATTTGCCCAGACCCTCGGTATATTTGGAACTGTCGTAATAGTCCTATGCTCTATCTTATTTGGGTATTCAACTATCCTTGGGTGGTCTTACTATGGCGAAAAATGCTTTGAATATCTTTTCGGGGTTAAGAAAAAATATCTGTATAAGATAGTCTTCTTATTCACTGTATTTTTTGGATCTGTTACCTATGTCGATGTAGTATGGAACATATCAGATATGTTTAACGGGCTCATGGCAATTCCTAACTTAATCGCTTTAGTAGCCTTGGGTGGAATTGTAGTTGGTGAAGTAAAAAACTATTTTAGATAAACAGAGGCGATTATGGGCATTGATATAATAAAAAAAAGAAAAACTATAAGAAAATTCAAGGATATCAAAATTGAAATAGAAGATATGAGGACCTTAATTGAAGCGGCGATTCAGGCGCCATCAGCCCACAATTTTCAACCATGGGAATTTATACTTATTGATTCTAACGAGGTAAAAGAGAAGTTATCCTCTAAGATGGCTTCAACTTGGACGAATAATCTAATAAAAGACGGTAAACCGCTACATGAGATTCAAGAAAGAATAAGTATGTCAAAGGGGCGAATAAACAATGCTCCGTTTATAATTATTCCATGTTTTGATACTTCAAAGATAGAAAAATACGACGATGAAAGAGACAATGCAGAATTTATCATGGGTTTACAGAGCGTGGCCTTGGCTTCGGAGAATATTTTACTTAGGGCTACAGAAAAAGGATTTGGAGCATTATGGCTTTGTGCGCCTCTCTTTTGTCCAGAAGATGTGAGAGAAGTTATTGGAATTCCAAATCATATTTTGCCTCAGGAGATTCTAATAATTGGCATACCAGACGAAGACCCGATAAAGCCAAAAAGAAGAGATCTAAAAGATGTAATACATCACAACAAGTGGTAATATGATAACAGTCCTTTCAGGCGGTGGCGGAGGGGCCAAGTTTGTTGACGGACTTTCTAGTCTGACTCATGATATTTCAGTTATTGCAAATACAGGTGATGATATTCAAATTTATGGCCTACATGTATCGCCCGATGTAGATACTATCATGTACGCCCTTTCTGGAAAAATCGATGATAAAAAAGGATGGGGCATAAAAAATGACACATTCGTCTGTCAGAAATATCTCAAATCATTGGGGTATGAGGACTGGATAAGCCTGGGCGATAAAGACTTAGCAGTGCACATAAAGAGAACTGAACTTCTTAAAGCAGGTAAAACTTTGGCCGAAGTAACATCTGAACTTTGCAAAAGATTTGGAGTAAACATCCCATTAATCCCAATGACAGATGATTATTTTCAAACACACATTGAGTTAGATAGCAAGACAATTCATTTTGAAGAGTACTATATCAAAAGGCCAGAAGGTAAGATAAAAAATATTATTTATAAAGGCAAAGAAAAGGCAAAACCATCTGAGGAGTTTCTCAATGCACTTGATATTTCAGATTGGGTAATCCTCCCTCCCTCTAATCCTTTGGTTAGTATAGGTACAATTTTGTCTTTAAAAGATATAAAGAAGATTATAGGCGAAAAAAAAGTGATAGGTGTATCTCCTCTTATCCAGGGAAGGGCAATTAAGGGGCCCCTAGTTGAGCTCATGAAATCATTAGATTATGAAGTAAATTCTTTTGGCGTGGCAAAGTATTATGAGGGGCTATTGGATATATTTATAATCGATACTATGGAATCCGATTTAGCAGAAAGAATTAGGGGGGAACTTGGTATGGAAGTATTTACAACTGACACCTTGATGAAGACAAGGAGAGATAGAGCAAGGCTTTCTAAGTTCGTCCTCAATAGGATGGATTAAATGGCCTTACCGGTACTTCTCCCTTTAAAATATGTCAATTTTTCTAAATCTAGGCTTAATGAAATTTTAGGTCAAAATAAAAAACATCTTGTCATCGCACTTCTAGAAGACATGATCGCATTACTCCAAAAGTTTCCAGAAATTGAGATATATCTTCTTACAAAAAAAGAAAATCTGGATATCATCCCAAAGGAGCTGGGCGTCAGATTCATCTTTGAAGATGAAAAAGACTTGAATAGAGCTTTGGAAAAGGGCGTGAGTTTCATAAAAGGCAAGGAGAAAAAAGTCTTAATATTACCGTTGGATTTGCCTTTCATCAATGAAGAGGATATTAAAAAGCTTATTTTTATCGCTAAAGACGAAGGTGGCGCTATATCGCCTTCTTCTAGAGATGGAACTTCTGCGATAATACTGCCTTTAGATCGGAAATTTAAATTACAATTTGGTGAAAGAAGTTTTCAGAAACATCTGTCTGAATTTGAGAAAAAGAAGATTCCCTTTCAAATACATTATTCGAAATCTTTGTATTATGATCTAGACACTCCCGAAGATGTCATGAGGGTATTGGATATAAAGAAGGATAGTAAGGCCTATTCTCTATTAAAGGATATTACCCCTCCAGATTATAATTATGATAATCTAGTTGACAAGTAATCTATCATTATTCAAAATATTTTGGTGGACCGAAACATTTATAAATTAGGTCGACCTAAACTATTTACTGATATAATGCCAAAACAGGATGTAGAAGAATATTTGGAAGCTATACTCGACATTGTTACAGAGAAAGAGGTAGCTAAGACAACAGATATTGCTCAAGTTTTGGGCGTTTCACCATCAAGTGTAACAGAGGTCATCCAAAGGCTCAATAAAAACGATTTGATTTTTTATGAATCTTACAAAGGGGCTAAATTAACAGAAAAGGGATTGAAAATAGCCAATAAAATAAAAAGAAAACACAGGCTAGTCGAAATATTTCTTTCTGATTATCTACGCATCAATCCAGATAATGTTCATGCCGAAGCATGCAGAATGGAACACTGCGTTTCAGACGAAGTTACTGACGCTTTGTGCAAAATGATGGGCGGGCCATCAAAATGTCCATGTGGTAAAGATATACCGAAATGCGATCCTGATAAGGATTGTGATATTTGTAAGAGGCGATAAAACAATGAGCATGACAATAGCACTAGTAGGAAGCCCGAATGTAGGTAAAAGCGTGATATTCTCGCACCTTACTGGTAAGTATGTAACAGTGTCAAATTATCCTGGAACAACAGTTGAGTTGTCAAGAGGGAAGGGGCTATTAGGAATTAAAAAAGTAGATATTTTAGACGCCCCAGGTTCAAATAGTCTCATTCCAATGTCTGAAGACGAGGAAGTAACTAGAAATGTATTGATATCTGGGGAGATTGATTATGTGGTCCAGGTAGCAGATGAAAAGAATCTGCAGAGAGCTTTAATGATTTCTTCAGAACTTTCTGAACTTGGATTACCTTTCATCCTTGTTTTGAACATGGCCGACGAAGCCAGGAGGAAAGGGGTAATAATTGATATTGATAAACTCTCTAAAATACTTGGAGTGCCCGTCGTTGAAACTGTTGCTGTTGAGGGAAAGGGCATTGCCAAAATGAAAAAATTAATACCCACTTCCTCAAAATCTTATGTTAAAGTAAACTATGGGAAGCTCGAAGACTCAGTTGAAAAATTAACAAAAATACTTGGAAGTAGAGGAAAAGCTATAATGGCCTTGTCAGACGAATCTTTTGCCGAAAGGATTCTAAAAGATAAGAAAAAGATAGAAGAGGTAAAAGAAATAATTAAAAAAGAGAAAGAATCTATTTCAGTACCTCTATTTTATTATATCCGGGAAAAGAGACGGGAAGAGACACTCCACATTTTAAGAAAAGTCAAAAATGAAGAGAAGGTTCTTAAAACACAATTATCCGAAAAACTCAGCAATCTAACATTAAATCCAGTTACAGGTATACCAATATTCCTTGGCATAGTCTTGCTGCTTTATGAGTTTGTTGGGTACCTTGGGGCCCAGATAATGGTTGAGTTCTTGGAAGAAAAGGTCTTTGGTCAGATATTGAATCCCGTTTTGATTAGTTTCTTTGATAATTATATCTCTAATGATTTTATATCTAGAATGTTTATAGGGGAGTTTGGGATAATTACAATGGCGCTGACATATGCCATAGCAATTATATTGCCAATTGTTTTGACATTTTTCATAGCATTTGGACTTCTAGAAGATTCAGGTTATTTTCCAAGGCTTGCAATAATGGGCAATAAACCTTTGAAGTTTTTAGGATTAAACGGTAAGGCAATACTTCCGCTTATCTTGGGATGTGGTTGCGTGACCATGGCTACAATCACAGTAAGAACTTTAGATTCAAAGAAAGAGAGGATAATTGCAACACTTCTATTGGCACTTGGGGTTCCATGCTCTGCTCAAATAGCCGTAATTTTTGCCATGGCTTCAGCACTTTCTTTCAAAGCATTACTATTTATTTTTTCAGTAGTTCTGCTTCAGTTGATCTTTATTGGTTCATTGTCTTCTAAGATAATCAAAGGCCAGTCCTCTGACTTCATAATGGAATTGCCACCACTAAGGATTCCAAAGTTTTCAAATATACTCTATAAGACTTTAATGAGGTTAGAATGGTATGTTAAAGAGGTAATACCCATGTTTATACTGGGGACACTATTCCTGTTCTTCTTCAACGAATATAAAATACTCGAGATAATTGAGAGATTATTCTCTCCTGTTGTTGTCAGTTTTCTAGAACTCCCGAAAGAGGCCGCCAGGGCATTCCTGATGGGATTCTTTAGAAGGGACTACGGAGCGGCAGGATTATTTCAATTGCAAGATATTGGATTAATGTCAAACGTTCAGACAGTTGTAAGTCTAATAGTCATAACACTCTTTGTTCCCTGCATTGCAAATTTTTTCGTTATGGTCAAGGAGAGGGGGGCAAAGATCGCCACAATGATATTTCTCTTTGTTTTAATATACGCTATACTAATTGGAGGAGTTACAAATATATTTCTTAAATACACTGGAATAATGTTTTAGAGGGATTTAATGATAGAAGAGATAATTGAAGAGTCACTTGAATACATCTGGACTATGAGAGAACAAAATGATGAAAAAGTTGAAAATTTTGTCAAAGGGATTTATTTAAGGTGTAATTTTTCTCAAATTGCAGGGGATTTATCTCCTGAAGCTGTTTTGGAAACCTTGAAGAATGAAGGATATATTGAGATCGAAGATAATAAGATTAATTTCCTAAAGAAGGGTGAAGAGATAGGTAAGAAGATAATAAGGAGACATAGGCTTACAGAGAGACTTCTAAAAGACATACTACAGATGACAATTGATGAAATAGAGGAGCCCGCATGCAGACTTGAACATACAATAACTGAAGGATTGGAAGATTCTATCTGCACCCTTCTAGGGCATCCTAGT
>DUKX01000016.1 GCA_013329085.1 Methanofastidiosum sp.
TAATAATAATTCCCAATATCGCCATTAATACAATAGTATGTGCGGCAACATTATCGGCTTCTTCTTTCTTATGGGAACCAATAAATCTGGATATTGCGGCGCACTTCCCCCCATCCCTATACCAGAACCAACTGACATAATCATGAAAAAGAAGGGAAAGAAAAATCCAACTGCAGATAATGCGTCAGGCCCCAAAAAAGAAACCCATAAAGCATCAGCAAAATTGTATAAAGTTTGAACAAACATGGCTATAATCATCGGCATAGCTAACTTTATTATTGCTCTTTTAGGATCGCCAAGAAGTGTCTTTATCCCTTCGGTGTGTTTTATTTGTTTATTCTGAACAATATTTTCCGCCATAAAAAAGCCCTTACAAATTAATAGACTTCCAAATCAAAATTCTAATTATAAATCTATCTATATTTTGCAAAAATTATATTAAATAATATCATATATAATATATATTCAAGAAAAGATTTTAATAGTTTTATTCCTAATCATAATTATGGATAAAAATGATATTGTAAAACTCCCAAAAATGGAGAAAAAAGAATATGATAATCTTATTTCAAAACAATACCTCTGCAGAGTTGTCTTTAGAGGAGGCAAATATCCATATATTGCGCCGCTTTTATATATTTTTGATAGAAATCATATGTATTTTTTATCAACAAACTATGGTAAGAAAATATCATTTTTTAGGGAGTATCCTTACGTTCTTGTAGAAATAGAGGAATATGAAAAAGATTTCTCAGACTTTAGTTTCATGGTCCTTTCGGGAAAACTTGTTCAGATTGATGACGAAAAAAAAGATGAAGAGATAAGAAAAGACTTTGTTAAAATGATAAAAGGAAGAAATCTATCAAAAAATATAATGATAGCTCTAGGCCATTCATCTGAAGACCCTTTAGAGTCTCTTGTTAACGAAAAAAGAAGCATAGTCTGGAAACTAACTGATGTTGAAGAAATAAAAGCATTTAAGAAAAGCTAGTTTATTCCCAATAGTCCCTTACTTCACATGAGTTAATATCCTCAACGGATAGCAATTCATCTGGATAAGGCTCAAAGAAACTCTGATTTTCTAGATATTTTTCATCAAATCTCAAAACCCAGGATTTTAGGATACTAGTTGGTACGCTTAGAGACACCTTACCATTTCTATATTTATCTATTGTCTCGAAAAAGAATTCCTTTTCCTTTTTATTTAGATTTTTAGAAATGTACCCAAATCCATGCAACAGTATATTTATATTAGGGGGCATTTTGGAGGCTTATCAAAAAGAGTGTAAAGATGAGATTCATAATTTTGAAAAATTTTCTCCATAGGGTATTTATCCATATTGGCAACAATTCTTCCCAGTTCTTTTGTTTCTTTTTGACTGTATGCGCCAAACAACAATTTATTGTATGACTGATATTCAACTAAATCTTTCTTTGACATTGTTTTTTTGACTTCTCTGAATCTCCTTAATGAATATATCTTTGTTAAAAAATGCTGCTTTATTCTAGAATTGAGTAATCTGCCCTCATCTTCTATAGCAAGGTTGGGATATTTTTCTAACACGGCTTTACCAAAAAAACCGGGCCCCTTAGGATCTTTGGGAGGTATTCCGCCCCCTGCGTGAACTTTAACGTCTTTAATACCGCAGGAAGGAGATTTTGATTTTAAAATAAATCCATCAAGATCAGATAATTTATCTAAAAAAGAATTAGAAAAATCTACCATATCTTTTGTAACATCCTTTTCAGTTTTTGGTTGTATCAATCTTAGATTTCCACCTAAAGAAATAACTCTTATGGGATCTCTAGGCACACCAAGTCCTATTTCAAATTCAGGACATACAGGGATAAATTCCAAAAAAGATTTTAATTTTTCTACAAAATCACTTGATATCATTTGCCCGTTGTATCTACAAGTGTCAAACTCTATACATTTGCTGATAACAATTCTTGGTTTTAAAAAATCCTTCAAGATTATTCACCCAATCTTTCTGCAATTTGAATCATTTCTATTATATCTTTTTCAGATGCAAATCCCATTCCTCTAAATCTTATTAAACCTTCTCTATCTAAAAGAAAAACATGGCCATTATTTAGATTATCAATTAAAAGATAGGAAGTATAGTCTCTATAGTTGCCATAATGTGTCAAGACATTCGGATGTTTTTCAGTAGTTATTCCTGCCCTCATTCCCCCATCTATCGAACCACGGAAAAACTTCCAGATGCCCCCTAACATCGGTATTTCGTAATAAGAGTGCTTCTCTTTGTTAGAGAATCTATTCTCAAATAGAATAGCCCAAGAATCGATCATTTCTTGAGCCTGACGAACAAAGCAATTGCAATTAGAGTGACTTTTCCTATTGCCATATCTGGAAGCTTGACTTCAGTTTTAGCAAGAGAATAAGCAGTTATTTTTGGGAACATTTTTCCTATTACTTCTTGATTTTCCATAGCTAAGTATTGGTACTATAGTCATTTATCTTTTTCGCATAGGCATCTGGATCGAATTTTCTCTTTAATCCTTTATCGTTCATATATCGGATATTCCCAAAGATTTTTCTCTCTGCCCATGGCCTATCATGCTTTCCAAAACACCAGGCTACCCCGGTATACCCATTTGCATCACGTCCATCTAACTCATATTTATCATTCAAATAAATTAAGATTTCGTACGCATCTTTAGGGGATTTTGACCATTCAATAACCCTCTTCCCCCAATACATCCTCATATACCCATGCATTTTACCAGTATATACCATTTCTTTTTGAGCAGCATTCCAGTATGGATCATGGGTGTTTGCATTTTCCAATTCTTTAAGAGAATAGATATATTCACGAGGGTCTTTTTCATGAAATTCTAATGTTCTTTTACACCAATCGGGCACCCCATCATATGAATCATAGTTAGGATTATAATATACATAGTTCATAGAAAGTTCTCGTCTTACGATTAATTCTTCCAAATATGACTCCTTTCCTGGGCTTTCAGACTGTAAAATTTTCAATGTAATGTGAAGAGGAGATATTTGACCAAAATGTAGATATGGGCTCATATTTGATAAATAATCAAGATTTGGATTATTTCTTAAATCATCATATCTATCAAGTTTTTTCTTTATGAACATATCAAGATGACTCTTGGCCTCAGAAGTTCCACCAAAAAGACTAGGTGCCTTTCCAACACTATTATCTATCTTTAAAGATTTTAGTAATTCCTCAGGGTCGTCTATATCTAAAGAGCCAAAGTCCATTGATAAAGAACTTTTAATTGATTCAATCGAATCTACATGGACAGTATATTGGTCTAGTAATTTTTTTATTTTTGGCCTAATAGTTGCTGCAGCATATTCTTCTTTTGTTGAAATTTCTTCTACGGGGATAACTGTGTTAGTTTCAATCTCAATTAGAGGGCAACCAATATTATTTGCAACATAATTTCTCCAATGACGTTCAATTCTTTGATATCCCTTGTCTACAATCACAAGCGATGCATCATTTGACATCTCTGTTGCTCCGATTTCTGGGGAAATATTCTGAATAACAAATTTAATTCCTATATCATTCAAAGATTTTCCAATTTCATATAATCCTTCGAGCATAAAAGAAAAGTTTCGGGTATTTGCATTTGGGAATTTTTCTGTTAATCCAAAAAATACGACAATTGGCTTCTTCAGAGAGTTAGCTTTTATAATCGAATATTCTAGAGCATGATTGTACTCCGTTCTTTGAGAAGCCTGCATCCAGTATAAAACGTAATCTCCGTTTTTTTCTTTTTTAGTATTTAAGAATTTTATTCTCTCATCCTGCATCAATTCTACACCTGAAGATTAATTTGATTTTCAAGTATAGATAATTTTCGGTTAAAAAAAAAGATAATAAAAAATTAGTTCTTTTTATCTATTTCCATCATGACTCCAGCGTATAAAGAGAATCCTATAATTCCCGTTATGAAAGATGCTATTGCAGTTCCAACGAAAGGTACATTTGATAATATTCCAACTAAACCTAAATGTAATACCAAGACTAAGAGCCATGCAATGATATAGTCTCCGGTAAAGATATATTTGGATATTTCTTTGAAGTTGAAAGCTTCGGAGAATTTATCTGTTTTAATGTATTTTAGAACAGCAACGGGTGCCACATATGTAGCTATCAATATCAGGATAACTACAATTATTATCAACGGCAATGCCGCTAGTAAATATGGCACGAACATTGGAATAAACTCTTCGGGATTCATCGATTCAACTCTTTGGGCCCCCATGGATATAAGTTGGCCAAACAAAGGTCCAAACGCTACAAAGAAAGCAATAATGCCAACAATCAAAGCCGGGATACCATAAATCAATGAAACTATAAAGGCGATAAGTCCTTTAACAAAGAATCCGCCCAAATCGTCCCATTCTTCCATCTTGTCAGTCTGTTCTCCCCTCTTTATATCTGAACTCTCAAGTATGTATCCATACGAGATTAAGTTCACAATGGGGATTATATTAATAACTATCCCAATAAGGAGTTTTCTGAAGTCAGAAAATGGTTTTCTGAATGATAAGTTATAGTCTACCATCAGACGAAGGATAAAAAATTCATTTATATGTTTTTTGAATCATTTTCATAGTAAGTTTAATAAGATTCAATTAAAAGTTAATAATATGAAAAATAAAGCCATGGCAATATTTGCAATTTTCGCAATTTTATTTTTTTCTTCTGTATCGGGTGTGGTTTGTGAAGAGACTAATAGCATCTACATAAAAGTTTACGAAGATGGGAGTGCATTGTGGAATCTGGAAACAAGATTTGAACTAAAAACCCAAGCAGATATTGACTTCTTTAATGAATACATGGCTGCGTTAGAAGAGGATAAGGATTTTATTATTCAGAAAAAGAAAGATTCACTTCAAAACATAATAAACAGGGTAGCTTATTCTTCAGGAAGAGAAATGACTATTGAGAATATTTCTTTGAACTATCAGATTATTGATTCAATTAATAAAAAATATGGTGTTGTAAATATCAAATTCTTGTGGAAGGGTTTTGGCCTTAAAGACAAAGACATAATCCAGATAGGCGACTCATTTAGTGAAGGCAGTCATTTGAAGGAAGGGGAAGTTCTTGTAATTGAGTACCCTAAAGATTATTCCATTGGTAGTATTAACCCAGAACCAAACGAAAAAAGAGAAAATTCGGCATTCTGGTACGGTCCAAAAATCTTATTAGATAATGAACCAAAAATTGTTTTGGAAAAGAAATCATTACTAAGTTCTTTGAACCTCTTTCTATTTGGATCTATCGGTATTTTGGTAATTGCTATAGTCCTGATATTTTATTTTAACATGAACAAAAAAAAGAAAAATACGCCCATATTATTATCTGACCAAGAAAAAGTCATTAATATTCTAAGGTCATCTGGAGGAAAATCCTTTCAAAATGATATTGTTTCGCAATCCGGCATGTCAAAATCAAAAATCAGCCAAATTATTTCTGAGATGGAAAAACATGAATTAATAGCTAAGCAGAAATATGGAAAAAACAATCTAATAATCCTAAAATAGTAATTTTTTATTTGATAATAGTGTCCTATAAGACTAAATTATTACTATTATCATAATCTAAATAATTTTATTCGAAAAGATTA
>DUKX01000144.1 GCA_013329085.1 Methanofastidiosum sp.
TGTTTAGCTTACCTTTAATCCTAACAGAGCCCGGGAGCTGGTTTAGCCTTTGGACTGGGCTAGATAAATTATTTATCGAGCCAAAAGGGAAAAAGCCCGAGTTAGAATTTAATAATAATATGGCAAAAATGATTATAAAGTTCTATGACTATTAGGTTTAAAACAAATATTTTTTTTCTTCTAAAAATTCGCGGCTCTTTAGAATGTCTTCTGTTTTTGTCATTTCAAGTATTATCCTGCCGGTATAGTTAATTTCTTTCAAAGCCCTGAATATCCTCGGGAAGTTTATATTTCCATCTCCAAGTGGCAGATGATTATCAAACTCTCCAAAGTTATCATGTAGGTGTATATGGATTAGATAATTCCTTAGATCGTAGATATATTCGCCTATGTCTACATTATTAGTTTCAAGGTGACCAACATCCATAGTGTGCTTTATCCCTAGTAGTTGTTTATTTTCAAGAACCTCCAATACCTCCTTGGATACCTTCATTGTGGTGATAAAAGTGTCAGGCATATTCTCTAAAGCAATAGTAACTCCATAATCCTTGTTGTAATCTGATATCTCCTTCAGGGAGTCAAAAAGTATTTTTTTGGTGTTCTCTCTTGACTTACTTGTAGCTGCCGAATGCCTTCCGGGATGAAATGTCAGTATCTTTCCACCTATTTCATTTACTGCAAATATGGAATATTTCACCTGTCTTATTGATTCTTTCCTTACGCTCTTGTTTAAGCTTGATATATTGATATCCGAGAAGGGTGAATGCACTGTATAGTCGAAATTATAAGAAGAGGTTAGATTTTTAATTTCTGGCAAAGTTTCCTCCTCAATTGCATGATTATTTTCTGCAACTATCTCTAGAAGTCCGAAATTATTGCTTTCTCCCCACGAAAGGGCATTTTCTAGAGGTTCTTCATAAAATGCAAGTGAAGAAAACCCCAATCTTTTGTTCATCAAAGGTGAGTGTAACTAGCTCTTTTAATAGTTTTCTATTTATTAATATTATTCAATTATTTTAATAATATTTATTATAGAAAGATTTAAATATTATTATCTATATAGATTTACAGAGGTTATAGAATGAAGAGATATCTATTGTTTATTTTCTTGATATTTTTACTTATGCTTTCATTAGGCTGTGCAAATGAAAAAACTACCGATTCTGATGGGAAAATTGTTGTGTATGCAACGATATCCCCTCAAAAAGAGATGATTGAGGCAGTCGGTGGAGATAAGATCAACGTTAACATTATTGTTCCAGAAGGCGGTGACCCACATACCGCAGACTTAAAGCCGAGCCAATTAGCTGACTTGTCAAAAGCAAAAATATATGTTATGGTTGGATCTGGAATTGAATTTGAGGTAAAATCGATGGACAAAATAAAGGACTTGAATAAGAATATGATTATCGTCGATAGCTCAAAAGGAATAGAGTTGATTGAAATCGGAGCCCATCAAGATGAAGGTGATCATGTAGATGGAGAAGGCGGAAAAGACCCCCATATCTGGACATCTTTAAGAAACGGAAAAATTATGGTCCAAAACATATACGAAGGTCTTATTGCAGTTGATCCGAATAATAAAGAATACTATTTGAAGAACAGGGATGATTATCTAGAAAAACTGGACGAAGCAGATAACTACATAATAAATGAATTAAAGGATATGGATAACAGGTCATTTATGATATTTCATCCCTCATGGGGATACTTTGCAAAGGATTATGGCCTTAGTCAAATTGCAATCGAAGTTGAAGGAAAAGAGCCAACTTTGCAATCTCTAGCTCACACAATAGAAGAAGCAAAGGAAGAGAACATTAAAGTCATATTTGTTTCTCCTGGATTTAGTAGCAAAGCCGCAGAAATTATCACAAAGGAAATCGGTGGAAAGACTGAGGTTCTTGATCCTTTAGCAGAAAATTATATAGAAAATCTTAAAATCACAGCAAACAAAATAAAGAATCAGTAATATTATGAAAAATGAAATTATCCGAATAGAGAATCTATCGTTTGATTACGGAGATCATAGAGTTTTAGAAGATATCAATCTTACAGTTTATGATGATGATTTTCTCGGGATAATAGGGCCAAACGGTGGGGGAAAATCAACACTTTTGAAAATTATCCTTGGCCTTCTCATCCCAACAGGGGGCGCCATTTCTCTTTTTGATAAGACTCCAAAAGAAGGTAGAAAATATGTTGGATATGTTCCGCAGTATACTTTAGTTGATCGGAACTTTCCAATTAATGTTGAGCAAGTGATCCTTAGTGGCAGGATAGGGCACACTGATTTCTTAAGAAGATACTCGGAAGCAGATAGAAAAATTGCGGGCAAAGCCATGAATATAATGGGCATTGAAGACATTAGAAATATTCAAATTGGAAAATTGTCTGGGGGCCAGCTTCAAAGAGTCCTAATAGCAAGAGCCCTAGCAACAGAGCCCAAACTTCTTTTGCTTGACGAACCTACTTCCAACATTGATGTTCAGGCAGAAACTGATTTTTATGATTTCCTTCACGAGCTGTCTGAAAAGATGGCCATCATACTAGTTACACATGATACTGGGGCAATATCGTCACATGTTAAAACAATTGGATGTATCAATAAAACTCTTCATTATCACGGTGAGAAAAATATACCTCCGAAAGTATTTGAAAAATTATATGGATGCCCAATAGAACTTATAGGGCATGGCATACCCCATAGAGTTTTGAAGGAGCATGAAGACTGATGGTATTCCAATATGTCTTTTTCCAAAATGCAGTCATGGCAGGGATATTGGCTGCAATCGCGTGCGGGGTAATTGGCTCATATGTGGTAGTCAAAAGATTAGTCTTCATATCTGGGGGCATATCCCACGCTGCATTCGGCGGGATAGGCCTGGGATTGTTTCTAGGGTACAATCCTCTTTTAACTGCAATTATCTTCAGTGTTTTTTCAAGCTCCATACTTGGGATTATATCCAAAAAAGCATACCAACG
>DUKX01000086.1 GCA_013329085.1 Methanofastidiosum sp.
AAAGCTTGTGGTGTCCTTGAAGCTAAAAGAGTTGGAATACCTTTAGGTGGTGTTGCTGATCAGTCAATAAGATATGTCGGAGGTTTGCCTAGTGACATACCATCTGTTGGCGAACCACTTCCTTTTGCATATAATAGTACAGGAAAGGAAACTTCGTTTGTTGATCTAAGAGACCCAAGACCACGCTCAAGGAGAATCTTCTCTTTCCACAGGCCTGAAACTTTGAAAGAACTTCTTTCTGATGAAAAGACGTTGAGAGGCAAGTTGCAAGAGATGCCCCCTTTAATAACTTTTGGATTAAGGGATTGCCAGATTGAGGCGGTAACAAACCTTGAAAAATCATTTAGAGATACAAGACCTCGTGCATTAATCCAGATGGCAACAGGTTCTGGAAAAACATTCACTGCAATTAGCTTTGTCTATAGATTGATAAAACATTCAAATGCAAAAAGAGTGCTTTTCTTAGTTGATAGGACAAATCTTGGAAAGCAGGCCATGACAGAGTTTAGCCAGTATAGAACCCCAGATGATGGGAGAAAGTTTACTGAGCTATATAATGTTCAACATCTGTCTTCAAACGTAATTGATCCGGCAAGTAGAGTTTGTATTTCAACTATCCAAAGAGTCTATTCGATGCTTAGGGGAGAAATTGAAATGGAAAGTGAGGCAGAGGAGCAGTCACTTTTTGACCAGGATATTGATGGTGCTCCAGTTGATGTTTGTTACAATCCATTCATCCCAATTGAAACATTTGATTTTATTATAACAGATGAGTGCCACAGATCGATTTACAATTTATGGAGACAAGTTTTGGAGTATTTTGATGCGTTTATTATTGGATTAACAGCTACACCTTCAAAGCAGACCCTTGGATTTTTCAATCAGAATCTTGTGATGGAATATAATCATGAGCGGGCAGTTGCTGATGGTGTTAATGTAGGATATGATGTTTATAGAATTAATACTGCAATAACTGAGAAGGGGAGCACTGTTGAGGCAGGATTTTACATTGATAAGAGGGACAGGTTGACAAGGCAAGTTAGATGGGAGTCTCTTGACGAGGAATTAAAGTATGAGGGAAGAGATCTTGATAGATCTGTTGTTGCGCCTGATCAGATAAGAACTGTGATAAAAACGTTCAAAGAAAGATTGTTTACCGAGATATTCCCGGGGAGAAAAACAGTGCCTAAGACTCTAATCTTTGCTAAAGATGATTCTCATGCAGAAGATATTGTAAATATAATTAGGGAAGAGTTTTGCCAGGGAGATGAATTCTGTAAAAAGATTACTTACAGGACAATGGGCGAGAAACCTGAAGACCTAATCGCAAGTTTCAGAAACTCTTACAATCCAAGGATAGCTGTTACTGTAGACATGATATCAACTGGTACTGACATAAAACCATTAGAGTGTCTTATATTCATGCGAGATGTTAAATCAAGAGTTTACTTCGAGCAGATGAAGGGAAGGGGGACAAGAGTGATTAATCCCACAGATTTACAAATGGTAACTTCTGATGCAAAAAATAAAACTCATTTTGTTATTATAGATGCTGTGGGTGTATGTGAAACAGACAAAACAGATTCAATGCCGCTTGAAAGGATGAGAAATGTACCTTTAGAAAAGTTGCTTATGGGGATGGCTCTAAGAAAAAAGAACAAGGAAATGATAACATCCCTTGCGGGCAGACTTTCAAAAATTGATTTACAGATGAACGAAAAGGAGAAGCAGGAAATTCAGAAGATTTCTGGAAAGAACATGAATGAGATAGTAAATGAACTTCTCGATGCAGTTGACCCGGATAAGACTATTGAAACAGCACGCAAGATGTTTGATACTACTGAGCCAACAAAGGAGCAGTTAAACAAGGCTACAGAAGAACTTCTAGATAAAGCAAGTAAACCTTTTGACAATCCAAAGTTTAGGTCAAAGATTATTGAGATAAAAAAGAAGAATGAGCAGATAATTGATAACATAAGTAAAGATGAGATTCTATTTGCAGGATTTGATGACCTTGCAGCTGAAAAGGCAAGAAAGATTGTAAATGATTTCAAGAACTTTATTGAAGAAAATAAGGATGAATTGACAGCGCTCCAAATTATTTATAGCAATCCCTACCCAACAAGATTTCTAACTTATGACGCTATTAAAGAGCTGGCTGAGACTATAGAAAAGCCACCTTATTACCTTACAACAGATAAGTTGTGGGCGGCCTATGAGAAGCTAGAGAAATCTAAGGTTAGGGGTGCTGGGCCCCATAAATTACTTATGGATATTGTATCTCTTTTAAAATTTGAACTTGGAGAGATTCAAATACTTGAACCTTTCTCATATACCGTTGACAAGAGATTTGAAGATTGGGTATCAAGCAAGAAGAAGCAAGGGGTGACTTTCACTAGCGAGCAGTTAGAATGGCTAAAGATGATAAAAGACCACATTGCAACTTCAATGAGCATCACTAAAGATGATCTTGAGCAGACTCCATTCCACAATAAGGGCGGACTTGTAAAAGCAAACAATGTATTCAATGGAAAAATAGATAAGGTCATGGAAGAGCTACAGGAAGCACTGGTGAGCAAGTGAATGGTGAGCTACCTAAAGGATGGGTTTGGACAAGTCTAGAAAACATAGCAGATATTGTATTGGGGCAATCACCCCCATCATCTACATATAACGAAGATAAAATTGGCTTACCATTCTACCAAGGTAAATCTGAATTTGGTTTAATATATCCAACTCCAACAAAATGGTGTTTTTCTCCCAAAAAAATTGCAGAGAGTGGAGACGTTCTTATTTCCGTTAGAGCTCCTGTTGGCCCTACAAATATATGTCCTGAAAAATCTTGTATTGGAAGAGGATTGGCAGCAATTAGAGGGTTAGAAAATATTAATAATAAATTTATTCTTTATTTATTAAGGAATTTTGAAGAACAATTAAGAAACAAAGCAACAGGAACTACTTTTGAAGCTATTACGGGAAATGTATTGAGAGATTTTGAAGTACCTCTCCCACCCCTACAAGAACAGCAAAGAATAGTAAACAAAATAGAAGAGCTTTTCACAAATCTTGACAAAGGTATTGAATCTCTAAATGAAGTCAAATACAAACTTAAGATATATCGACAAGCTATTTTGAAATATGCAATGGAAGGAAAACTGACTGAAAAGTGGAGAGAAGAAAACAACTACCCCAGCATACCTATTCAGCTTAATTTAAATTCAAGCGATTATTATTTTTCTAATGAGGTTCCTACCACAAATATTCATTCAAGTTGGAAACTAGTAAAAGTTGAAGAAGTTGCAGATTTTTTTAAAGGCCAAAGGTCACCTAAAAAATATTACGTAGATAAAAACCATCCAGATGCTAAACCATACATCAGGATCCAAGATTTTAAAACAAAAGAAGTTTCAATGTATACTAGAGCTGACTGGTGCCTTCAATGTAAGAAAACCGATACTTTGTTAGCAACAGATGGTGCTATAGGTTCCTCTAATTTCGGATGGGACGGAGTTCTAACGCACCACATATTATGTATAAGGCCAAAACAAGAATTTATACATCCTTATTACCTATTTTTATTTATTAGTCTAAACAAGAATTTTTTCTACAAGAATAAGACAGGTGTTTGTTCTCCCACTCTTCGTCAGCAATATGTGAGAAATCTAGCAATACCAATTTCCCCTCTAGAAGAACAAAACATAATTGTTGAACGCATAGAACAGTTATTTTCCCTTGCAGACTACATTGAAGAAACAGTTGAGTCTAAACTAGAGCAATCAAAAACTCTTCGCCAGAGCATCCTAAAAAAGGCCTTTGAAGGAAAACTTGTTCCACAAGATCCAAATGACGAACCTGCAGAAATCCTCTTAGAAAAAATAAAAAAGCAAAGATTAAATAAAGAAAAACTAGTTCAGGAGAAGTTGATATAATGTCTAATGAATCAATGGCTGTTCAAAAGCTCTGGAACTATTGCAACGTCCTAAGGGACGATGGTGTAAGTTATGGCGATTATGTAGAGCAGTTAACATACTTATTATTTCTTAAAATGGACGATGAGCAAACTAAGCCTCCATTTAACAGATTATCAAAGATCCCAAAGAATCTCAACTGGGAAAGCCTTCTAAAAAAGGATGGCGATGAGCTTGAAGTTCATTATAGGCACATCCTAGAATCCCTAGGCAAAGAAAAGGGAATGATAGGTGTCATCTTCAGAAAAGCCCAGAACAAGATTCAGGACCCTGCAAAACTAAAGAGACTTGTCATGTTGATAGAAGGTGAAGAAACCTGGATGGGTATGGGAATCGATGTAAAGGGTGCCATCTATGAAGGGCTATTACAGAAAAATGCTGAAGATACCAAAAGTGGTGCCGGCCAGTATTTCACTCCAAGGGCCTTAATCAAATCCATGGTGGAAGTTATAGTGCCAAAGCCCGGTGAAACAATATGTGATCCCGCNNGTTGAACAGAAACAATTCTTAAGAGAAGGAACTTTTCACGGCTGGGACATAGTAGATAGTGTCGTAAGGCTCTGCACAATGAATCTCTACCTTCATGGGATTGGTGGAGAAAATAGTCCGATAATAACTGACGATGCCTTAGCATCTGACCCGGGCGACAGATTTGATATAGTCCTTACTAATCCACCATTTGGAAAGAAGAGTAGTATAACAATAGTTAATGGTGAAGGAAAAATCGAAAAAGAATCTCTCACATACCAAAGAAATGACTTCTGGGCAACTACTTCAAACAAACAACTGAACTTTCTACAGCACGTTAAAACTCTATTAAAAATAAATGGCAGGGCCGCAATAGTCGTCCCCGATAACGTGCTATTTGAAGGCGGGGCAGGAGAAACAGTCAGAAAAAGATTGTTGCAGCAGTGCGATGTCCACACACTTTTGAGACTTCCAACAGGAATCTTCTATGCACAGGGAGTAAAAGCAAACGTACTGTTCTTTGACAAAAGGCCAGCAAGTGAAAAGCCCTGGACAGAAAAACTCTGGATATATGACCTAAGGACTAACATCCACTTCACCCTGAAAACTAACACACTAAGATATGAAGACCTAGAAGATTTCATAAAATGCTATAATCCAGAAAATAGGCACGAGAGAACAGAAACTGAGAGATTTAAAGCATTCACATATGAAGAGATCATGAAAAGAGACAAAACAAATCTAGACATCTTCTGGCTAAAAGACAATAGCCTAGGCGATTCAGAAAATCTTCCAGACCCAAAGCTCCTAGCTTTAGAAATTGCAGAAGATTTAGAGTCAGCGCTTGACGAGTTTAAAAGAATATATGAAGAATTAGAAGAATAATAGATTAAAGGAGCTTATTCTCCTTTAATATCCTGATAACTTCATCATAAACTTCGTTTAATTCTAATTCAGTTCTTGCACCTGTAATGATGTATTTACCGTTCTTGTAGATTGTAACGTGCTTTCTTTCGCCGTGAATTAGGACCTTCACAAGGAGGGCCGGGTAGGTCTCAGGATTATATTCCGCGTGAACAAAGTCAATAATCCCGTAAGCCTTTACTATATCTACATCATTTGGAAATCTTCCAGTTGCAACAATATTTGTTATTATAGGTCTTGTCCCAAAGGGTACATCTTTCTTCATCAAAATCATCCTTCATTAGCTATATTATTAGTATTGTTGGCACTAGTATATAAGCTTTTATTTTTATCTTTTTTAAATTATAACCTTTTATCAATTTTACTGATAAAATCAAGTGAGAAACAGTAATAAATATATATCTAGACGCACATCTAGTATTGACATAAAAAGAATATTATTGATTACATAGGTGCAACTCTTGAAAAAGACCCTAGAAAATAAATCAAACGAATCCGGATATGATATACCTATTAAAGGGATAATTGAAAGTGCGCCAAATACTGTGCCAATAGGTATTGCGATTGCTATTAATAGAACATTCTTCTTTGTTAATGATTTCTATTGCGATATACTAGAATATTCAAGAGAAGAGTTAATAGGAAAAAGTACAAGAGTTATTTATCCATCAGATGAGAATTATGAATTTGTCGGTAAAGAAATTCAAATTCAATTAAAAAAATATGGCCATGGTACTCTCGAGACTAGAGCAAAAACAAAATCAGGTAAGGTAAAAGACCTAATTGCATCTTATTCTATGGTAGATAAAAAAGATCCTGAAAAGGGAATAGTATTTGCAATAATAGATATAACTGAAAATAAAAAAATTGAAAATGCGTTAAAACAAAGTGAACTCCGATACAGAGAACTTTACAATAACATGAGCACCTGTGTAGCTATTTATCAGGCTAATGACCAAGGAAACGATTTTGTCATCAAAGACATTAACAAGGCAGGAGAGGAAAAAAGCAAAGTAAAAATAGAAGAAATCAAAGGCAAACGTGTTTCAGATGTATTTCCAAGTGTAAAAGAAATCGGATTATTTGATATCTTTAAGAAAGTCTATGCCACCGGCAAACCTGATTATCTCCCAACAAAATTTTACAAGGACAATAGGATGTCTCAATGGGTGGAAAACTATGTTTACAAATTGCCTTCTGGCGAAATAGTGGCCATGTATGACGATGTTTCAGAAAGAAAAATAGCAGAAGAACTATTAAGGGATAGCGAAAAACGTTATCGTTTGTTATTTGAATCTGTCCAGATAGGAGTTATTCTTCAATCCATAAATGGCAAAATATTACATGCCAATAAAATCGCATCGGAAATATTTGCTTTGCCAAGAGAAAATATTGTAGGAAAGACTTCAATTGACTCGGTCTGGAATATGATTTTGGAGGATGGAACTCCTGTTAAAGGAGAAGATCATCCTTCCATGATTACAATCCGAACTGGCAAACCCCTAAAAGACCAAATTAGGGGAATTTATGGCAATGATCCTAAAAAGATGCGCTGGCTAAAAATAAACACACAGCCCATTATTGATGAAAAAACTAATACTTTCAAAGAAGTTCTAATAACTTTTGATGATATAACTGATTTAAAAAAATCTCAGGATGCTATAAAAGAAAGTCGACAAAAGTTTATGAGCATATTTGAGAATACCAACGATTCTATTTTAATATTCAATAAAAAAGATCAATTAATTGATGCTAACAAAAAGGCCTCTAAAGTATTTGGTTACACAAAAGACCCTAGTTGCTGTTTCATTTGAATCTACGATTTCATCTTTGCTATTGAAAATAAGGATAGCGTCATTGGCCTTTTCAAAAAATATTCTGAACTTCTCCTCGCTATCTTTTAAGGCTTCTTCTGCTATTTTTGTCTTAGTATGATCTGATCCAACAGACAATATTGCAGTTAGATTTCCATGTTCATCTTCTATTGGTTTATTTGTCCAGTGGATCCACACTCGCTCTCCGTTTTTCTTGATATTTTCGTTGATGCTTACATCATGTTTTAATGGACTTGTAAAAATATCTAACGCTAAGTTTTGAAGAGTTCTACCATCAGAATCTATTTGAGGCAGAATTGTTTCAACCCATGTTTTTCCAATTATTTCCTCCTCTTTATAACCAAAAAACTCCAGACCATATTCGTTCATTGAAATAATTCTGCTCTCTTTCTCGAATTTTGCGATAATACTATTTGCATTTTCAACAAGTTCCTTGTATTTTTCCTCACTTTTTCTCAATGCTATTTCTATTTGTTTTCGCAAATTCAGTTCATCTTGAATTCTATTCAAGGATTTAGAATATGCAACGGCAACTGCAACTTCAGAGGCCAAAGCTTCAAGCATATGAACATCCTCTTCTGTATATTCGTCGAGATTTTCGCTTTCAGTGTTTAGTACACCTAATACTTCTTTTCCTACTTTAATCGGAACACATAGCTCAGAATTTGGAATTTTTTGCCCAAAGATATTTATGAATAGCTTATCTTTTTTCGTGTTATTGGTAAGATATGATTTTCCTTCTCTAGCAACCCATGAAACTATTCCTTTCTTTGAATTAATATCAAATTCAATTTGTTCATATTCAGGCATTCCTATTGAAGCAATGGCCCTTAAAGAATCGCCTAATCTTAAAATGAAAAAGGCTGTGTCAAATTGAAGAACACTTTTCATTACTTCTATTGTTTTTTCTGCAATAAGGTAAATATCATTTGTTAATGCCAATTCTTTAGAAAGTTTTTGTATCCCATTTAATTTATGATCTGTTCTCTTTCTTTCAGTAATATCCCTATTTATAGTTTGGAATCCAACTAACTTATTTTGCCTCTTAATTGCGCCAATAATAAGCTCACCAACACGAACAGTACCGTCTTTTTTTATCCAGGTTATTTCTAAATAAGTGGGTTTTTTGTTTCTTAAAAGATCGCCAAAAATTTTTATGTATGATGGAATATCGCTAATTTTCAAGAACGGCATTTTGGTAAAGTGTTTACCAATTACTTCTTCCTTTGAATATCCGGTAAATCTTTCAAAAGAAGCATTGCACGAAGTAATAAATCCTTTCAAATCAACAGTGAGTATACTATCAGGTGACTGGTCAAGTATTTCTCTGTATTTAGTTTCACTTTCTAGTAACTCTTTTTCAATTGCCTTACGGTTACTTATATCCTGTATGAAACAAAGAGTTTGTTTGAACCTGCCTTTACTATCATGAATAATTTTACCATTAAAAGATACAAAAATAATGCCCCCATCCTTCTTTTTCATTTCAAATTCAACATCACTTATTTGGCCCATTTCTTTAAATATAGGAAAACATTCTTTAAAATGGTCTTTATAATTATCAGAGAGGAAATCGCGAAATGGTTTTCCAATGACATATTCTTTTGAGTATCCTAAGATATCAAGCCAAGCACTACTAACATTAATAATATGGTCGGATTCATTTAATGACTGGAGTGCAAATGGAGACTTCTCAAAAAATATATCAAGTATTTGTGAGTCTATTTCGCCCATATTCTGTTTCTCCATTTTTCGCCCTCTTAATTATTGCGGATAATGGGAAATATTGAATGAATAATTATAAGATTATGCTTTCTTTAATTTTAAGACAAACATTGCACCGCTCGGCTTATTATCTTCGACACTAATTTCTCCGCCGTATCTTTCCATGACTTTTTTGACTATGTAAAGGCCAAGGCCCGAGCCCCTGGTATCGCCGAAGCTTTCTCCTTCTTCGAATATTTTGTCTTTTATATCTAAAGGAATACCTTTTCCATAATCGGCAATCCTTAGTTCACAGCGGCCATCTTTTTCATGAATCGATATGTCAATCCTATCAGTTTTTCCATGGACAACGGCATTTCTGACAATGTTGTCTATAGCGGAATAGATGGCCCCATCACATAAAACAGTACAATCTCCTTTGATACTGAATTTGATATGGGGATAGTTATTCACTACACTTTCAACGATGCTTCCCAATGATTTTCCAGCTAGAACTTCTTCAGAAACAAGAGCGTTTTCAAGTGATCTCATCTGTTCGATTAGAGAAACACTCTTCATAATTGCTTTAGTTGCTTTTTGTTTTAATCTTTGATCGTCTACTTGAATCATATCACATGCCGACATTACAACTGTCAGGTCGTTTAGGATATCGTGCCTTAGAATCTTGTTTAGGATACTCAAAGTTTCATTTAGTCCTTTGACAGTATCTTCTGCTTTTTTCCTGTCAGTGACGTCAGTACCCACTGAAAACAATCCGATTAAATTATCATTTTCATCTTTTATTGGCCTATTAGTCCATAGCACCCAGACACGTTCTCCATTTTTCTTTATATTTTCATTAATATTCTGAGGATATTTTTCTATATTAGAGAATACTTCTAAAAGGAAATCATCGAGATGCCTTCCCGTTGATTCAATCTTTGGAGTGATTGTACCAATGAAATTCTTCCCAATAATTTCATCTTCCGTATATCCAAAGAACTTTAAACCATATTCATTCATTGAGATTATAGTTCCTTTTTTATCGTATTTCGCTATTATACTATTTGCGTTTTCTACCAATTCTCGGTATTTCTTTTCACTTTGTTTAAGTGCATCTTCTGTTTTTTTCTTTTCAGTTATATCTTGTATAATTCCCTTATAATGAGTTATAATACCTTCAGAATTCCTAATAATAAACGTCCAATCACTAACTACTAGAACATTACCTTCCTTTGTGATAATTCTATAGGGCTCATGAATAAACTCAGTTCTATCTTTTTCTTCACTGAATTTTTTCACTTCTTGAAAAACTCTTGATAGGTCATCAGGATGAATACAATTTGAATAATATACTTTCCCACTAACAAAATCCTCAGGCGCGTACCCCATAATATTCAAAACGTTCTCGGAAACAAATTCTACAGGCCAATTTTTCTCATTTTTCCAAGTAAACAACATTATGTTACTTGTATTTATAATTAGCGAGGATTCCTTCAACCTTTCTTCAAGCTTTTTTTGGCCTGTTATATCCAAAAACAAAGTGGCAAATTTTCCTTTTTCAGGACTAAATGCAGATACATCGAAATATTTATTGAATTCTAAAGAATATTGGCTAAATCTAGCTGGAATACCTTCTAAAGCCACCTTACCATAAGTTTCAATCCAGTACTTTTCGGTCTTGGGAAAAACCCCTAATACAGTCTTACCAATGATTTCTTTTCTTTTTATCCCAATTATTGCCTCAAACTGAGGATTTATATCGAGGAATCTAAAATCACAAGGAATGCCATTTTTATCCAAAATAATCTCATGTAGGGCGAATCCACTAAGCATTCTATTAAATAACAATGAATATTTTCTTTCACTTTCTTTTAATCTTTCTTTTTCATGTTCAAGTTCATAATTTTTCAAGAGATTATCAAGGTCTGTTTCTACGATTGTTTTAAACTCCTTTATTAAATCGTTAAAAGCGATAGCTTTTGGATTATCTTTGTAATCAAGAACACAAATAGTTCCAAAAATTTCACCGTTGGGCCATTCAAGAGGAAATCCAAGGTAATATATCATTCCAAGAGGTATATCTGGATTGTTGTCCCAATTAGGGTCTTTAGTGGCATCAGGAACCAACAGAGACTCACGTTTTTGCATTACAGTCTCACAATAAAGGCCAGTATTTAGATTAGCTTTCTCACCTTTATGGTAAGGATTTTTCTCAGTTTTACTAGATATAAAAACTTCAATCTGTGGTGGGTCAACCTTCATTATTAGTCCGGCTGGAACTCCAACTATCTTTGCCATTAAATCTACGATTTTCTGCCATTTGTCCATTATCTCTTTAGGAATTTCAGGTTTAACTGGAATAGCAAAGTTTGACATTTTATCTCTCTGGCATATATTAATTCTATTTACATATGCATTAATAATATTTATATCTTATGGAAAGAGATGCAAGAAGGTAGATTGTACCTTGACTTAGGGGCTTGGCTAAGTATTTTAAATCCCAAATCTTTCATTTCGCCATCTTTTAGGTATTGATCCAAAAATAAATCTAGACAAAACAAGCAGAGCCATCAGAGTTACTAATAGAGTCGCCAAAGAAATCAAATAATCAAACCTTATAGAAAATGAAGCGATTACTATAATTATAAGAGGAGGTGTCACAAGAACAAAGAATTTGCTAAGCACCTTGGCATCAAAGAGCATTGTATTTGTCTTTAGACCAGTGAATCTTGCCGTCACGCCGGCAACATAGATATTATTGACAAGTGCAACTAATAATGCTAAAGGCATGAGATCAATTTCACCTCTTATAATTGAAATTCCAACTACATATGACAAAGAAAGGAACCCTGTCAACAAAAAATACAGTATGAGCTTTGCCTTAATTATCATGTCTGCTGCAACAGGCTGGTAATTTAGAAACTCATTGGTCTCAAAATTATTGAGCCATGAATATGTCATGACACCAAAGAATCCTATAATCCCCCCATAAAAGATAGCATTGTAGTCTATTTCTATTCCCAAACTTATCTCGAATAAAGAGACTATGAAATAAATCCCTAGCAAAGGCCCTATAAATCCCATTATAACTGGCCCTAGCCCTCCGCTTCTCTTAAGCTCTAGCCACTCTTTAGCAAGTAATGTCTTCATGTCCCCTGCAAAGGAAAACTTACCCTCAGAAGATATTATTTCCTCGTGATACTTGTTTGACTTTTCTTCAAACTTTTCTTTCATTAGAAGTATGGCTGAAACAGAAAATAGGGCAACTAGGATTATAGGAATAATAAAATACGTAATACTACCATTACCCCAGTATCCGATGGGAAGAATTATTTTTTCTAGATAAAAATCATCTAAAATGAATCTAAGGGAAATAGTTCCAAATATCGCCAAAATAAGGGCAAACATTAGCTTAGAAGACCACATAGAAATTGCAGAGAGGAGAAAGCTCAAAGACATCCCCAGCATAAAAGAAATAGTTAGCGCCAGAAATATTAAGGCTACAAAAGAAAATGATAATTCAGATATTGGGCTAGAAACAAGTGCGCCGAGTGCAAAAGGTATGATTGAATAAAACAAATAGAAAACTGCATCTTTAATGAAAAAGTGGGCCATTATTTTCCTAAAGGATATTGGAAAGAGCTTTGGCACCTCAAGAAGAAGATTAATCTGCCCAAAGCGCCTTGTCATTACCTCCTCCCCAATCTTTCCTAAAAATCCGACAAATATCCCGTAGAAAACTGCCCCAATATTCAAGAATAAAACTGCCTGGTATAATCCCATTGATTTAATAATGACTGATGATGAAATAAAAAGGATTAATGAAAGTACAAATATTATCGCTGGAAAGAAAATTGATCCGATAGCCCCAACAAAGGATCTGTGAAGCCTTAGCTCCTCTTTTACCATCAGGATAAAAATTTCTAAATCAAGATTGGCCATGGAGTTACTCCTCTATAAGCCTCATGAAGATATCTTCAAGATGCTCCCCTTCTTTTAATCTGATTTTATCCAGACTACCTTGGGAGATGATCTTCCCCTTGTTAATTACTGCAACTTCAGTGCAGAGTTTTTCTGCAATATCAAGAATATGCGTGCACATGAAAATGGTGCACCCTTCTTTAACGAGATTAAATAAATACCCTCTGACTTTCTTTTGGAAAATTGGGTCAAGGTTTATGAAAGGCTCATCAAGAAATAATAACTTTGGCTCGTGGATAAATGCAGCAGAAAGCATCATCTTCTGCCTCTGGCCTTTTGAGAGGTCTTTACACAATATTTCCTTCTTTTCTTCTATCTCAAAAAAATCAAGCCATTTAGAAACTCTTGAGTCTATATTTTCTAAGTTTCTTAGCCTGCAAACAAACTTCAGAAATTCTTCTGCTGTCAAAAAAGAAGGCGGGCTTTCAGCCTCTGGGACTATCCCTGAGATTCTTTTGATTTCAATTGAATCAGATGTTGAAAGATTCATTACCTCTGCATTTCCAGAGTCTTGATCAAGCTGCCCCGTTAATATCCTAACAAGTGTAGTTTTCCCAGCGCCGTTAGGTCCAAGAAGGCCAAAAAATTCACCTTCTTTGACTTTAAGATTAATTCCATCTAAGGCCTTGTAATCTCCAAAACTCTTTGAGATGTTATTGGCAAATATTGCAGTCATAATAAATCATGCATATGCCTAGATATTTAAGATTACCCAAATTATTCGCAGAAAACTCAAAAATATCGAGAGTAATTAAATTATGAAAAATTCTTAAAGTGAATCTAAAGAAAACTATTTTATACCAATCGTGGCCAGTATATTTAGGGATTACATGGCAAAGAATGTTATGATTGCATATGGCAGCAGGTATGGGTGCACTGAAGAAGTATCTAAAGAGATAGGTAAGACTTTAGAAGCGGCCGGGATAACTACAAAGATTATTAATTTAGGCGGTCTAAAGGAAAGTGACATCCCCTCTATTGAAAATTTTGATGGGGTTTTAGTAGGTTCAGGTATTAAAGTCGGTAAATGGACAAATGAAGCTGATTTATTTATAGATAAAAATAAAGATAGATTTAAAGATACAATCTTTGGCATGTTTGCCTGTGCAGGATTTGTAGCAAATGACCCTGAAAAGTCAAAAGATATGTATGTAGAAGAAAAAATTCAAAAGCTTGGACTAAACCCAGATGTATACGATATCTTTGGTGGGGTCTTTGACCTTTCAAGAAAATCCAAAGCAGGATTTATGGATAGAAAAATCATGTCCATAGCAGCAAAAGGATTAGAAAGAGAGAAGGGGATTAAAATAGAAAAGAAAGGAAAGAACGACTTCAGGGATTGGAACCAAATAAAATTATTTACATTGAAGTTTGCAGAATTAGTCAAATCAAAATGAAAGCTATTGATAATTTCTAAACAAATGCAGGATATAGTCAGAAAATATTTTATATAAAACGACCTAATATATTTCGTGATTAGATGACAAAAAGTGTTTTGGTCGCATAGGGTAGTAGGTATGGTTGCACCGAGGAAGTATCGCAAGAAATCGGAAAGGTATTAGAAAAAGAAGGGGTAAATGTAAGTTTAGTGAATCTTGAATTATCTAAGAATGTTCCTGACTTAAAAAATTTTGATGGTATCTTAGTTGGCTCTGGGGTAAAGATTAGCAAATGGACAAAGGAAACAGACAATTTTCTCAAGAAAAATAAAATGCAATTAAAAGATAAAATTATAGGTCTTTATGCCTGTTGTGGATTGACTACAGAAGACGCTGAAAAAGCAAAGAAGATTTATGTTGAAGACAAAATTCAAAAACTAGGGATTGCCGCGCAATTATTCGATGCTTTTCCAGGAAAATCTATCCTATCTGATTTTGATCTATCCAATCCAAAAATCGGTTTTATAGAAAGAAAAATTATAGAACAGGCAGCTAAGGCTCAAGCGAAAGATAATAAGCCAATAAAAATTGATGATAAGTGGAAGGATGATCCCAAAGGCTTGAAGCAAATTAGATCTTTTGCCACAAAATTTGCAGAACTAGTAAAGTCTAAATAATAAAAAAACTTTAGCAAAATGTGTAATTCGAATAGTCCATCTGTATTTGTATCTTTTCTCTAATTTCTTTTCCCATAATCTTTTCACAGAGATAAAGCCCTAAATCTATTGCGGAGGAAACTCCTCTTGCAGTGACAATATTTCCATCCTCAACTATTCTACAGTCTAAGACATTATTTGTATATTTCTTTAAATCTCCCATGACACGCCTATGAGTAGTTGCGTTCTTATCTTTTAATTTTCCTATTATCCCTAATAGTAAAGATGCATAGCATACAGTACATATGACAGTAGATTCTGGTATTTTTATTAACCAATCTAAAAATTCTTTATTTTCCATTAATTCAAAGATTCCTTTGCCACCAGGAATTATTACATAATCATAACTAGACAAATCATTTCTGACTTTTGTAGGCACTATTTCTAGCCCCTCTACAGATATTACTCGATCAGTAAATGAACAAACGTCATATTCAAAAGAATCTGAGAATTTCATAGTTCTAATTCTTGTCAATGGATCATACACTCCGATAAAATCAAGAGTTGTTAGATCATTAAAAATAATAAAAGCTATTTTCATGTGGCCCCATTTATCAAATAAAAATAATCTTTAAATACTTTATTTTTTACAATAAGAAATTAGCAATGTTTATAAA
Source organism: Methanofastidiosum sp. (assembly GCA_013329085.1). Lineage (GTDB taxonomy): Archaea > Methanobacteriota_B > Thermococci > Methanofastidiosales > Methanofastidiosaceae > Methanofastidiosum > Methanofastidiosum sp9950u. The sequence continues at coordinate 15,596 of DUKX01000086.1, forward strand.
AAGATTATCATCAAAAAAGTTAACAAATTATTGATTATCTAGGAATTATTAAAGGCGAACTAAATGAAATCGAACTTTGTCAAAGGATTCTCGGCCACCATACCTGTTGCAATATCTGTGGCTGCGTATGGACTTGTTCTGGGCGTTCTTGCTTATTCGAAAGGAGTTACATTTTTTGAGTTATTAATTATGGATGTTGTAACATTTGCAGGCTCTGCGCAATTCCTAATGGTTGAGCTTTGGAAAGACCCACTTCCTGTAACGGAGATGCTTTTTGCAGTTTTTGCCATCAATTTGAGATATCTTCTTATTGGTGCTTCTCTTACGCCACTTTTCAAGGGAAGTTCGCTATTTGAAAAGGCAGCCTTGATGCATCTTGTGGCGGATGAAAACTGGGCAGTTACAATGTCAAGATTAAAAAAAGAAAAGATCACCCCTTACTTTCTTTTTGGCGGCGGGATATGCCTTGTTATCTTCTGGTTAATCAGTACTTTGGCTGGCCATACCTTCAGCTTTATTATATCCGACCCTTATTCAGTGGCACTTGATTTTGTGATCATAATAATATTTACCGCTTTAGTGGCAAGTTTCTATGATGGAAAAGATAGCATACTTCCCTGGATAGTTGCGGCCATATTTGCCTATTTATCATTTTTATTCATACCTGGAAAATGGTATGTCGTCATAGGGGGATTGACAGGCGCTTTAGCATATTCGATTGAAAAATATTTTAGAGAGGATAAAAGTGAATGATTTTGACATGTTAGTTATGATCGTGATAATTCTCGCAGGTATTATCACCTACTCTTTGAGATTCGGTGGACTTTTGATAGGAAATATACTATCTAAGCACAAATTTGTTGAAAATTTGATAAAGGCGTTACCCGGAACACTCTTACTTTCATTTATTGTCCCAAGTATTATCTCTGAAGGAATCCCAGGTGCCATAAGTGCTCTTATAACAGGCGTTGTTGCAAAGAAGACAAATAATGTCTTAATAGCATTGATAATAGGTATGGCCATTATAATTTTATTCAGAAATCTATTATAAAAAAGAAATATTTCTAATTTTTTCCAAGGCCAAGCATATTCATTAGCGCATCGAATGGAGATTCTTTCGGGAAGATTCTAACAGTCTCCATACTCCCACAATTTTGGAATACTATCGTTCCAGAACTTTTTGCCTGATATATGCAATATTTACAGTTGACTCCAACTAACTCAACACATCCCGTAGAAAGATTCTGATTAATTGTTGTATTTAAAGGATAAACAAAAAAACTATCGCCGACTTTTAGTGTATCCTTCTCAAGTATTATAGAAACGCAGTCGTCGCTTAGAACTGACGTCGTTCCTAAAAACGATAATATTACTAATAAGCCGATACTTATCAGAATTATTTTCTTCATAAGTCACGCCTTTTGATATATTAAGGATATATACTCTTAATATAAATCTTTCTGATTTGGCCTAAAAGCACCTAATTTTAATATCAATAGATTATTATCGCCTTTAGACTAAAATAGAAAAAGTAAAATAGTTGAATCTCTAGTTAGTATAAGAGGGATATGCCACGCAAAGAAAAAATAAAAAGCCTAGTAAAACAGGGCAAAGATATATTGGGGATAAAAGAAGGTGAATACGTAAATAGAGGCGCCTTTGCTGCATGGAGATCCAATGTCTATAATTTTCTAAATGATGAATTCTCGATAGAAGTAGCCCTTGAATTTACAAATATTTGTGGAAATAATCACCATAAAAATGTTGAAAATGGGATTTATTTCTTAGAAAATCTAGATTCTGATTAGTCATCTTAAATCAATAATTATCAAGATTTAATTCTATTTCTGGATCAATTGGGTCAGTAAAACCAAATCTCCGATACATTTGGATCCCATCTTTTGTTGCGTGGAGATTCAAGATCTCTATGCCTAGTATTTTTGCTTCCTCGATGAGTTTTTTTATTAATTCGGTACTGATTCCATTTCTTCTAGCTTTAGGCACTG
>DUKX01000097.1 GCA_013329085.1 Methanofastidiosum sp.
AAGAGGAAGTTGCATTTGTATTAAGAAATCTTGGATTGGAAAAAGAACTCATAGATAAGAAGGTAGAAGAGATATTAAAGCGATTTAAGATTTATCAGTACAGAAATAGCTACCCGCATGATCTGTCGGGCGGGGAAAGGCAGAGGGTCGCACTTGCCTCTGTTTTAGTTTCAGAGCCTGAGATACTGATACTAGATGAGCCTACAAGGGGTATGGACTATTTCCTAAAAAAAGAGCTGATTTCTTACCTAAAGGAAAAGGCCAAGACCGCTATCATGGTAACGCATGACGTTGAAACTGCGGCAGAGTTTGCAGACAGAGTTGTTTTGCTAAGTGAAGGCAACATAATTTCTGACGGCAATAAAAGAGACGTGCTATCAAAGGCACTTCTATTTTCACCGCAAATTAATAGATTGGTACAGCCCTATGCAAAATATGGCATACCTGACGATACATTGACAGTTGAAGAAGTATTAAAGGTGATCGAATAAAAATAAGTGACTTATTCCCCTTAATAGTTGTGGCATTAGCTGTGCTTCTTTTCGGCGGAGGTTTAGTATTTGATGAGTCTAGGACAATAGTCAAACTTTGGCCATACGAGATAATAGGTATCTTTGTCCTTGTGATCATTTCTTTTGTATATCAGTTTGAAAGAAAAGAGTTCAGCACAAAGCAGCTTACGCTCATAGCGATGCTTTCTGGGATATCGGCAGTTTTGAGGATCCCATTTTCTAATTTTCAAGGTATACAGCCGTGCACAACACTTATCATCTGTTCTGGTCTTGTATATGGCCCTATTGCAGGATTTTTTGTTGGAGCTTTGACACCATTTGTCTCAAACTTTTTTTTAGGCCACGGGCCATGGACACCCCTACAGATGATAGGATGGGGGCTACCAGGGCTTGCAGCAGGCTACCTTGGTAAAAAAGATATTAACTTTAAATTTATTATAGCGTTTGCAATTGCCTGGGGATTTCTTTACGGCTGGATAATGAATATTTGGCACTTTGCCTTTTTTGTGAAACCTCACACACTTGAAAATTTTGTCAGGACCTATGTTCTTAGCATCGGATGGGATGTGAGCCACGCATTTGGCAACGGATTATTCATGGCAATAATAGGTGAAAGGACAATTAAGATCCTAACACGATACAAGAAAAGATTTACTATTGAAAGAATGTAGTTATTCTTTATGTATAACAGTCTTACTTTTACAGAAGTGACAAATGTGATCTTTCACGGGATAAAGATAGCATTTGCATTTGGGGCAATATTCTCTGACGTCTTTGGGGAAATTTATAATGACTTTATTCTTCAATTATAACTACCTCTAAGGCCTCGCTATTTGCGATTGCAGAAATGATTGATATCAATTTATTAGCTTTTTCATTATTCAACTCTTTGTTTGGTATTTCAATCCGCAACATAGGCGCCGCCCTCTCTTTTCGAGTAGTTATTATTTGATTCTAATTGAGAAATATATTTTTCATAGCATTCTTCGCAGATTATGTAAATATCCTTTTCTAATTCAAATTTACAAATAATGCATTTGTTGTCCATATGGATGGTGTCGCCATCCATTATATATAAATATTTCTATGATTTCGGCTTAAAATGCAGAAAAAGTGGTAGGGGGAAAAGTTTATAAATTCCCTAAAATATTCACTTCTTATTAGGTAAGCCGCGGTCGCCTAGCCTGGGAGGGCGCCAGACTGAAGATCTGGTATTCCGCTGGTTCAAATCCGGCCCGCGGCACTCTTATATTAAAATATTTCACATTCACATATATAGGTGGAAACTAAAATTTCATGTTTCCATTTTATTGAAAAAATACGTCCCCAATGATCCTAATATTGAAACTATTATGACAATGACAGCAATATCTAGAAGTATACTGTGTAAAGCTGCAGATCCCATACTATATTTTAGTAGATGATTACAATATGTAAAGGGATTTATTTTTACAAGAAATTTAATTACTGGTGGAAATCCGTCGGTAGGGAATAATGCGCCTGAGATAAATATCATGGGCATTACCATGAAATTCATAATTGCCGGAAAAGAATGCATATCATCAAATTTTGAGGCGATGCTCGTTCCCAGAAGATTGAATAAAAGCGCTATAGTAAACATGACTATCAATGCCAAAGGGAATAATCCCCAATTAATTATCCTAAAACCCATAGAGAAACCTAAAAAGAGCACGATTAGTCCTTGAACAAAGCTTGTTGTAGCACCCCCTAGGCATCTTCCAAATAGGAGGCTTGTTCTTGAAACAGGGGCGACAAGTGTTTCTTTTAAGAATCCAAACTGCTTGTCCCATATAAGAGACATACCCCCCATTGTCGAGCTCATTAGGATAGTCATGCCAACAATGCCCGGGATAAGAAATTGAATATAGTTACCTCTCCCAGACTGTTCAAACATCCCGCCTATTCCAAATCTAAAAGCAATTAAAAACAATGATGGTTGCACCAAAGTTACAGCCAATCTTTGCCTATTCCTAAAATAAGACTTAATTTGCCTATGCCACATCACTACAAGTGCACTGTTCATCTCATAAACCTCCTTTGCATAAGGTTATTATTATTTATCTGCAGATTGCTCTCTTATGCCATACCCCGTAAGAGTTAAAAATGCATTTTCAAGGGTCTTTGTTTTAGTAGCCTTCTTAATCTCTTTTGAAGTCCCTTGACTCAATATCCTTCCCTTATCTATAATGGCAATTTTTGTAGCAATATTTTCAACTTCCTCCATATTGTGCGTTGTAAAAAAGATTGTTATTCCCTGCTCTTCGTTGATTTTTTTAATATAGTTCCAAAGAAATGCTCTTGTCTGGACATCTAGCCCCAATGTAGGCTCGTCAAGAAACAATATTGTGGGTGAGTGTAGCAATCCTCTTGCAATTTCAATTCTTCTTTTCATCCCGCCAGAAAAGGTCCTTACAAGGTCATTTTTTCTATCAAGGAGCCCCACATAATGTAGCATATCATCAATTTTTTCACGCCTTATTCTTTCAGGGATTTTATATAAAGCTGAGTGGTAATATAGATTCTCGTAAGCTGTAAGCTCATCATCTAAAGTATGGTCTTGAAAGATGACTCCTATTGATTTTCGTACTTCACTTTTTTCGTTATGGATATTATAATTATTGATAAATATTGAACCATCTGTTGGGTATAATATTGTTGTCATCATTTTGATTACCGTTGACTTCCCTGCGCCATTTGGTCCTAAAAATGCAAAAATACCTCCCTTTTCTACTTGAAAACTAATATCGTCGACAGCGACAAATTGATCAAATTTTTTCGTTAAATTTTTTACATCAATTGCTATCATTTTGAATCTCCTGAAGCCTTCTTATGCAATCTTCAAGGATTGCCTTAACTTTATCGTTGTTTATTCCTGAGCATTCATCTATATGGAGGTACATCTTAAACCACAAATTATCAATGTCAGAATGCACGTTTTTGAAATCTGTAAAAATGATCGGAACATACTTCATTTTATTTCTTATTCCTCTCTTTTTTTTATCCATTTCCTTAAGATATTTTATTCCTTTATCAGTCAATGAAAATGTTTTTTTGCCACGGGCCTCTATCTTTTCAATTTTCAATATATTTTTATTTTCCAAATTATCAAGGAGGGGGTATATGTTACCTTTGCTTATGACTATAGTCCCCTTACTTTTCGTGCTTATTTCTTTGAGTATATCATACCCCGATTTTGGACTTTGTTTAATAGAATGTAAACAGTAATATTCAAGGATTCCTGTCATCTTGCGTGGGCATGGCATGACTTGATGTTAATTAAACTCTTTATAAATATTACTATTTAGCACCGTGCGGAAAAGAACTATTTTTACTCTTTTAATCCCTAGAAATTAAGAATGGCAGTTGTTGCGTATAAATTCTATATGATATAATTTTATGTTAATCACATAGCCTGTGGTGCTCTTATTTCAAATTTGAATTCTTCTTTTCTATTCCTGAATTAGAAATAATTTTTATAATTCTATATTATTACAAATCTCTCCTCTTGGTGCCAATATTCATTTATTAATCTTATTAATTATAAAATCTTCATATACCGGATACTTTATCCCCCTTGCCTTTTAGGAGATTATGCAAATCTTTTCCCTTTGTGATTCTATTGGAAGTATAAGTTACATTTTTATCTTCTATAGGATTAATTCCCATACCAAAAGAATCATAATTTATCCAGTTATTTTCTTTCGATGAAAAAATATTTGTAGATATCCATAAAATTCCATGTAACCCATTTATTTTTGCATTTTCTATTAATTCGTTCCATTCCATAGTTTTTTCAAAATTAATAAAAAATATTAAATACAAAGTTTCTTTTTCATTTTTTTTCAGTGTATATGGAATCCAATTTCCCTTAACAGCTTTTCTAAAATCTGCATAGTTTTTTATTATTTCTCCATAATCCACAATGTGTTTGGCCATAAATTCAAAATTATCATGTAAGGTTTTTTCACCTTGCCCAAACGTAGCATTAACAACTAACTTTACATTTTTGACTTCGCCAATCTGGCTGTCATAATTACAAATTCTAATGCCTGCCAAAAAGTATGAATTCTCATAAGAATTTTCAGGAATAAAAATTAGAGGTTCCATAAATCGTGCATTTAATTTAAAGGGAGATAAAGTGCTTTTCCACAAGGCAATCAATGCAACAATCAATGAAAATAACGATATAATTACAGATGGGTAAAGTTTTATAGTATTTATAATATCTATCATTAAATCAATTAGTCGTTGAATTATTTAATTTTTAAATCTTTTTGAATAATAACCCCTCATTTGTCCAAAGCATTCTTGATAATCACAAGTGCCATAGCTCTTATGTAGGGATCTCCGTGTCTTGCTAGTTCTTCTAACCACTCTTTATTCTCATAATAATATTTGGCGAGTTTATTTTAGACTCGTCATTCCTCTTTTGACTCCTCCTTTTTCATTTTTTTCAAATATCTTTAGATTGTTCTTTAGGATATATTTGACTTTTTCTATATCCCTATTTGAATCAAGATATATTGCAGCAATTATGGATTCCATCAGATTACCCCAAAGTTCTTCTCTTTTATGGCCTTCTATATTTTTTATAGTATGTTTCAGGTACCTTTCAAGTCCGTGTGATTTAACAATTCCAAAGAGGAATGGATTATCCTCGTAAACTTTTACTTCTGCTTTAGTAATTCTCTTTTTTTCAAGTTCTTCATAAAAATTATCCCAAACGATATATCCTAGTATTTTATCCCCTAGATTTTTTAAGTTTTCAAATGTTCTCTCAAAAATGTCTGTTCCTTTGACTGATTCATGCGTAATAGCTTTCTCTAAAAGCCTTTTATCTTTAAACATGTACCCTATTAATCTTTCAATTTCTGAAATATCAGGGCCAATATAATTAACTTTAAGAAATAATATATTAATCTATCTTGATTAACAATGTCTAACTCTTAAATATTCTCCGGCTTAGAGTTAGCCGATTGGCTAGCATCTTTTGAATAATATGTTTAGATCCTTTTTAGACAAAACAGAGGGAGAAAAGAGCTTCTTTTGAAGAGACATAATTGGCTATATTTTTATTACTATTAAGATGAGAATAAGAAGATAAACATGAAAAGATATTTATATCCAAGGTATAATTCTCAAGAGATGCCTGAAAATGATATAGCGGATCTTCTTAATAATGATAGCATTTCGGATAGAGAATTAGGGAGTGTTGAACAAGATAAACTAGGATTTAGGCATCTAATTATTCCATTTATAAAATACATTGAAAAAGTAAATGCTCCAACTGTTATTGGAGTTTATGGTGAATGGGGCGCAGGGAAAAGCTCTTTTCTTAATTTTGTTTGGAATCAGATTAAAGAAAATGAAAAAAAAGAAGATAACAAAATTATTAATGAAAGAATTGATTTTGATGCTAGCAAATATAAAGAAGATAAAACTTTATGGAAATCATTTTTTCTTGTATTATTAAAACAATTAAAGGCCAAGAACTTACTGGGTTGTATAATCCAAAGTTATCGTAGATCTAATAGTCTAAAAAGTAAACTATGCTTCTCAGAAAATAAATTAAAGTTAGATTTTCCAAAAATAATTTTAGCCTGTCTATTAAGTCTCGCCTTGTTTTTATATATGAAATCAAAATATGGCTTCGAAATATCTCTTATAATTTTTATCTTAGGAATTCTATTTGAAATTTCTTTTATTAAAACTACAATGGGACCAATCGAATCTTTTTCAGAATTTGAAGAAGACCTAAATATACTTAAATTACAATTAAATAAAAAATTAAACGGCAAGAGAATATTTGTTTTCATTGAAAACTTGGACAGAGTAGAACCCAGATATGCAATTAATTTATTAGAATCGATTAAGAACCTTCTTGATTTTAATAATTTTTACTACATTATCCCGTGTGACCCAAACATGATGAAAGAAGAAATAAAATTACTATATAATAAAGACGATGTAAATGCAGAGGATTTTCTTAACAAAATCATAAACGTTCCTTTTTATTTACCGCCAATAAAATCTTTGGTTTTTGAAACTGAATTTTTGCAATCATTATTAAATCAAGAAAAATACAATCTTAAAGAAATATCAAAAATATTTAATGAAGCAAACGTGAAAAACCCGAGAAAGGTCAAAATTATTTTAAGAGAAACAGAGTTCGCTTATAATTTTATGCCCGGATTGCATATTGATACAACTAAAATAAACTTATCTGTTTTAACTACATTAATATTAATAAAACATAACTATCCTTCATTTTTTACAATACTAAAAAATTATGTAGAATTCAAAACTATAGATTTAGAAGGCATATTAAAAAAAGTTTTATTTATTGAGAACCTACATAAGCCTCTGGTAAAAAATGAGATAATCCTCAACACAATAGACTATTTTTTTGGCGTAATTTCTTCAACTAAAAAAATTCCATCTTCACTTGACAATAAAGAAGTAGAAAGAATTAGAAAAGAAATGTATTCTTTTTTAGTGTTCTTTGATAAGTGTGGCTTAAGAGAGCAAATGAAAAACATAATTGAAGAACTACCAAATTACCTTTTAGCAGTATCTGTAGTTTCTGAAACAATAGAAGCTACGATTGGCTTTAGTGGTTCAGTAGATATAAAAAAGAATAATGAATCTTGAGAGATTTTTCAATAGAAAATAATAAATATAACTTTAATATCTATTTTTACATGAAAATTAACATTTTTATTTTATTCTTCTTTATTATATTTTTTTCTCAAATTATTCCAACTATCTGTGATTATCCCGAAAAGTCACAATACTTCTTTGAAGGCTCTCCTATGAGTGTTTCACTTTCGCCCGATGGAAAATTCTTTGTTGCAGGTTCTTCTGATTATTATGTATATTTATTTGAGAGATATAATCCTAATTGTATAAATAAATATAAAACCAAAGGCTGGGTAGAAAGCGTTTCGTTCTCAACCAAGGGTAACTACATAGTTGCAGGTGTTCACTACTATGATTACAAAAATGGGAACAAAGAATCTGCCATTTATTTATTTGATAATAAATTATTGTACAGATGGGATAAGGATATTGGAGACGGAATACATTCTGTAAGTATCAGTGGTAAAGAAGATTATATAATAGGTGGAGACATATTTCAATCTTACCTTTATGATTTGAATGGTAATCAAATAGATTTTGATTCGGAGTACTCGGGGGTAGATGTTTTTTATAATAATGCCGGAAATTATTTTTTAACTGTAGATTCTGCGTTTTCAATTCCTTCAGAGATTACAATCTATGATTCAAATCAAAAAATAATCAACACAATTACTATTTTAGGGTATTCCTACGAAGCAGCTATTTCTAATAGGGGAGATATAGTAGTTGAATCTAAAAATTATAAATCTGATACACATATAGTAAGCTATTATGATTTAGAGGGTAAATTAAAATGGAGTTTGCCAACAAGAAAAGCAAATGAAATTTCAATTACCCCTAATGGTAGTATTATTGCATTGGCTACGGATAATTTTATAGTCCTGTATGATTCTGACCGAAACGTTATTTGGGAATCTGATGAAAAAATGCAATATTCGTCCGTATCCATATCCTCCGATGGTGATACTCTTGTATTTAGCTCATATAACGATATTTATGAGAAATCTCTAGGCAATATATTAGGTAGCCATATGAGAAATAACTTACATCAAGAAATTTTTAATGAAGAAAACAATCTGGAATTTTATAAATATAAGGTCGATAATTTAATTATCGAATCAAATAAACATATAGATTATTGGGAATTCTCGAAAGCTTTAGAGAAAACGCTTTTAGCAAAAAAACTGGTTTTTGATATAGATGAAGATGATATAAAAAATGATTTAGATCCACATAAATATATAGATGATAATTACATAAATGACGTTAATAACTCAATTAAACTTAATTTGGAGTATGATGTCAATAATCCGAAGTATGATATAGGAAAGATAAAAAAAGACTTCTTAATTGCATTAGACCTTGCGGATAAAAATCCAGAAAATTGTAAACTAGCTTTAATTGAAGTAAACATATCCGCACAGGATATCGATGGTGATGGAATTCCTAATATAGATGATAATTATACCTACATCGATGATAATATCATTAAAAATGTTGGAGACGTTATTAAAGACAATGAGAAATACAAACCTGACAATGCAATAAGTAAGTATAATTTTGCCTTAGAAATAGCTAATATTGATCCCGATGCAAGTCTTTCATATCTTTATGATGCTAATGAATCCGCAAAGGATGTTAATCACAATGGTATACCCAACGATAAAGATGGAACAATAAATAAAATAAGAAAAATATTGGAAGATTCAAATATTAGTATTTTATTATATGTGGCACTGACTATTAGTATTATTTTGAATATTATTCTATTTTACGTAAAAATTTGCCCTAAATATAGAAATATAAACAATATGGAAAATCTCATTGTTCACCAAAAAAGCAGATACTATAAATTAAAAAAATTTATTGATAATCCCATAATAAAAATAATAGAATTTGGTATTAATATAATAGCTTTATTAAATATTCTTAGAATCATATAGGCAGTAAGATTTAATCGTTTAGATTTTTATTATAAAGTTAGATTAGTCGACATCTTTTCCATTTCTTCTTTCATTTTTGGATTGGAATTATAGTTTCTACAACCTCTAGAATCTTCTTGAAATATTCAAGCATTTTTGTATATATCTTTGAGATTCCTAAGAAATTATCCATAATATTCTCGTTTTATACAAATCGTTCATTTTATATCTCTCCTTCTTCTTGATTCTATCGGTGTTATAATGAAAGATGGCGTATTTTATGGAAAAGGTGTAAACAAGATAAAAAATGAATATCCAGAGATATATGAAGCTATAGTAAAGCTCGATGAAGCAGTTTTTACAGGAAGAGTCTTAGACTATAGAACCCAGAAATTAGTTGCACTTGGAATAACAGCAGCCAGAGTAGATGAAAGTGCAACAAAAAGGCAGATGATGTCAGGTATGAATGAATTTAATATAACAAAAGATGAGATAGTTGATGTCTTAAGAGTTGTCCTCTTGACTTCGGGCATGCCAGCATTCAACAAAGGGATGAGAATCTTAGATGAGATAGAAAAACAATAATTTTCTACCTTTTCTTTTTATTAATCTTAATTCTTATATATAGCAAACTCAATCTATGCAATAGAGCTAAGAGAGTGTTCAGATGAAAGACCTTGAAATAAAGTGCCCGCATTGCGACAAGAAGATTATAATACCTGAGAGTCTTCTAGTAAAAATTATAGAAAAATATCAACATGATAACGCAGGAGAAAAGAATCTTGAAATGTCCGCCCCAGTAGAGTCGCCTGAAGAAGCTTCGGCCAAAAAAGAACTAGAAAATGAGTTTACCGTAAAGAAGGAACAGCTAGCCGAGGTGATGTCAAAGCTTGAAAGAAACCAGGCTGATTTTACGAGGGTCGTTAAGAGGAACGTGAAACCTGAGGACATGTACCGGATACAGAAGGAGAGGACAATTCTTATGCAGAAGGCAAAGAATCTTCAAGACGAGATAGCAGCAATAAATAATCAACTTGGCAAACAAAATAATAAATCAAATAAGGTAAACTATCTCTAATCTTTTAAGCTGTGTATTTTGATATCAGACCTTTCAAACTTGTTATCGAATATCCTGATATAGTTTAAAATGTCTTCAAAATGATTTTCTATTTTTCTATCCTCTTCTCCATATGG
>DUKX01000188.1 GCA_013329085.1 Methanofastidiosum sp.
GTTACAAAAAGTAACGTTACTAAAATTGCATATAATTTCCTCATATTATCCCTCTTATTTAGAGAATAATATTTATTTATAAGAGTTACGGATTATTATGGCTAAAAATTGAGAATATCTCAAAAAATAATCGTGAAAAAATCGTAACTCTTTTATTAATCATTTACAATATAACTATTATGGAACTTAAAATAAAGTACCTTGATATCCAGGAAATCCAGGATATCGTTTTTTTGAATGTTAAGGATGCTATAAAGGAGAGAATTGACCCCGGAGAGAAAATTATTATCAAAAGATCGGATTCATCATATTCATCATCTGCCGTATTGACAAAAAATATCATAAATGAAGGATTCATCGGGGTTCCTCTAGAAAAATCAAAACGTTATAATCATCTGGAAAATGACATAGTCGAAGTATTTCCTGATGCAAATACAGAGCTTGCCCACATATCAAAAAAGAAACTAGAAGGAAAAATACTGACAAAAGAGGAGATAACAAAATTTGTCGGAGGCATAATAAACGGCAATATCGATAACGTCATAATATCAAGTTTTCTTACTACAACTCAAATACTTGGAACATCTACAAAGGAGATAGAGTATCTTACCCGTGCAATGGCGGAAACTGGTACAATGATAAGCTTTGATAAAGGGCCAATAATGGATGTCCACAGTATTGGGGGGGTTCCTGGCAATAAAACGGCTCTTCTAACAGTTCCGATAGTTGCATCTTCTGGCCTTTATATCCCTAAAACATCTTCGAGGGCCATAACATCACCTGCAGGTACCGCCGATGTTGTAGAGGTCATCTCTCCTGTTGATTTTTCTCCAGACAAATTAAAGGAAATTGTCAAAACAACTGGGGGGTGCCTTGCTTGGAGCGGTGTCTTGAATCTGACACCTGCAGATGAAAAGATAGTTGAAGTTGAAAGAAGGCTCCACATTGACCCAGAGCCAATTATCCTTGCAAGCGTATTAAGNNACAAAGATTAACACTTGGGAAAATGCAAGAAAACTTGCATCCAATTTCACAGACCTTGGATCGTCTCTTGGAATGCATGTTGAAGTTGCTGTTACCTATGGAGGTCAGCCAATAGGAAACGCTGTTGGCCCTGCTCTTGAGGCAAGAGAAGCTTTGATGGCCTTAGAAGGAAAGCAAAGTGGAAGTCTTACTGAAAAAGCTATTGGCCTTGCAGCAATACTCCTTGAACTCGGTAAGAAGGCAGAAGCTGGGAAAGGAAAAGTCATGGCAAGGGGCATTCTTGAAAGTGGAAAGGCTTTAGAAAAATTTAGAGAGATTATAGCAGCCCAAGGTGGAGATTCCGATATAAAACCGGAAGAAATCCCACTGGGGAAGTACAAAGAAACTATATTGTCCGAGGATTCAGGTTACATAACTAAAGTTGACAACGCAACGATTGTCAAAGTTGCAAAGATTCTGGGCACTCCATTTGACAAAGGTGCAGGACTCTTGTTGAATTACAAGGTGGGCGACCGCGTTGAAAAGGATGATGTTATAGTAGAGCTTTTTGCAGAGAGCAAGGAAAGGCTTTTATCCGCAAAAAGGTTTTTGGATTACAACAGGATATTCCAGACCGAAGGAATGATCCTAAAACGATTTCCAGGACTTAAGGTGATTTGATGGAACTTGACTATTATGGTCTTAAGCATCGGAGACTTTTGGAAGATGCACGAAGGAAAAGAGAGGATGGAATTATCCTATTTTTCACGCTATTTTTCTCATCTCTATTTTTATTCTTAGTTGGATTTGGGTACTCAGTTATTCTTAGTATTGCTGGGGTTATTGTTCTTTTATTGGGCGTCTTACTGTTTGTCTATGAAGATGCTCAGAGCAGGAAATTGCTCGATAAAGCCTCAGATATGGAACACCCACCGGAAAAGCCAGTTGAAAAAGAAGTTGAAAGTGCAATCACTGATCTACTGATTGAAGGAATATCTTATCTGATGAAACATGACTGAAACAGTATCCATAAGAAAAGCTATAGACTATGAAAAAAGTCTATCAGTAGCCATAGATAAAGTACTAGCTGATTTGGGCGGTATCGAGAGGTTTGTAAAAAAAAGAGACAGGGTAGCACTGAAACCTAATTTGCTTGTTTTCTCATCCCCTTCAAAAGCCATAGTGGCCCATTCCCGCTTTACCTTTGAGGTCTTCAAGAGATTGATTGAAGCTGGGGGTGAACCTTTTGTTATAGACAGCCCAGGCAGCGGGATACCTTTTACTAAGAACTCGCTTAAGTCCCTCTATAGATTGACAGGATACTAGGATACCTTCAAAGACTATACAGATTGTCTTAACACAGATACATCTAAACAAACAGTTGAAATTGAAAATGGGCTTATTTTAAAGAGGGTAGACATACTAAAGCCATTACTTGATGCTGATGTAATTATTAATCTGCCAAAAATGAAGACCCATACCCTTACATTTCTTTCAGGTGCAGTGAAAAATATGTATGGTGCAGTTCCCGGAATGGAAAAGACAAGATACCACTCAAGATTTAGAGACGTACATGACTTTTCAAAAGCATTACTTGACGTCTGGAATGCTACAAAGCCAGAGCTTACGTTAATGGATGCAATTGTCTCGCTTGAAGGCGATGGCCCTGCTATGAGGGGGATCCCAAGGAGAACTGAGATTGTCTTGGGATCAACGGATTCTCTTTCAATGGATTTTGCAATATGTAAGCTGATTTGATTGACTTATAATGATCTACCTTACCTGAAGGTCGCAATGGAAAATAATCTTTCTGATGGAAACTATACTCTTTTAGGAGAAATGCCAATAATAAATGATTTTATTCTCCCAAGGACGTATCACGGGAAGATATCGCTCGATCCAATTTCTTTGTACAATTACATTGTATTCCCCATATTCACCAAATTTTTGATTGAAAAACCAAAGGTCATAAAGAAAAAATGCATAAGATGCGGAGTATGCGTGAGAAGCTGCCCAGAAAAGGCTATTATGGTAGATAAAGTTTCAGCAATAATTGACTACAGTAAATGCATCAAATGCTACTGCTGCCATGAGCAGTGCCCCGAAGGTGCTATTGACCTTAAAAGAATTAACTTATAGAAATCCTTTTAAGTATAAGTGAGGGTATTGTTTTGGTGATAAAATGAAAGAAGAAGTATTCTATGGAAGGGGTATGAAGAAGATCAGGTCAGACTACCCTGAAATTTATGATGCGATTATAAAATTAAACGATGCAGTTTACACAGGAAAGGCCTTAGACTACAAAACTCAGAAACTTATTGCGATAGGAATAGCCGCATCAAGATGCGATGAGAGCGCAACAGAAAGGCAGATGAGGTCTGCAGTTAAGGAGCTTGGAGTCACCTCTGACGAGATAGCAGATGTTTTAAGAGTTGTATTACTATTGTCTGGTATGCCGTCTTTTACAAAAGGCATGAGAATTCTAGAAGAGATAGAAAAATAAATAAAAATTATTTTACTATTTTTATGCGCAGGATAGGTTTTCATGTATCTGTCGCTCAAGGGTTTTTGAAAGTCTTTGACAATTCAAAAGCGCTTGGTGCAAACTGCTGCCAGATATTTACACATTCTCCACGAAGTTGGGCATTTAACTTAGTATC
>DUKX01000192.1 GCA_013329085.1 Methanofastidiosum sp.
AAGATTGCCTTTAAGGAAGGGTACGATGAAATATCTGAGATCTTCCTCCTAACAGCTGACAATGAAAGAGAGCATGCCAAATGGCTCTTTAGAATGATTAACGATATTAAAAAGAATGAAGGAAGCCCAACCGAGATAAAAGTAGAAGCAGAAGCTCCTCTAATACTTAGCAATACAATTGAGAACATCAAGGGTGCAATAGCAGGAGAGCACTATGAGCATGCCAGTATGTATCCTGAATTTGCTGACACAGCAGAGAAAGAAGGATTCAAGGATGTCGCAACAAGGCTTAGAGCTATTGCAGTAGCAGAAAAGCATCATGAAGGAAGATACAAGAAATTATTAAAAGAACTAGAAGAGGGAACCTTTTTCAAAAAGAAAGAAAAAGTTGTCTGGGTATGCAGAAAGTGCGGATATATCCACGAAGGTAACGAGCCCCCAGAGGAATGCCCTTCCTGCAATCATGAAAAAGCTTACTTTGAAAGACAGTGTGAAGTATACTAAGATTTATTTTTATTATTCTTTTTAATTATAAAATCAGATTATTACTTTATTTTTATTTATAGTAAATAGGATTATAACTACTAATGGCATAAATTTTGATTATGAGTAAAACTGAAAAAGCGACATTTGCCGCTGGATGTTTCTGGGGAATAGAATCAGCATTCTGTCAGATAGATGGAGTTATATCAACACAAGTAGGGTACTCTGGGGGGCATACCGAAAATCCCACATATGAAGAAGTATGCACAGATAAAACTGGTCATGCAGAATCTGTGCTAATTGAATTCGACCCCGATATAGTATCTTATGATAAGCTATTAGAATTATTCTGGAACATACACGATCCAACAACAATTAACAGACAAGGGCCAGATATTGGAAGTCAGTATAGGTCAGTTGTGTTTTATCACAACGAGGATCAGAAAAATAAAGCATTGTCTCTAAAAGAAAGACTTGAAAAAGCCGGTAGATTTAACAAGAAGATAGTCACAGAAATTATCCTTGAAAGTAAATTCTACAAGGCAGAAGATTACCACCAGAAGTACTTCCACAAGCGCGGTATAGCAAGGTGTAAATCCAAATAATCAAACTAGCGAAAGATAAACATAGTAAACGACTGTATTCAAGATTGTTAGAGGTATCCCGACTTTTGCAAATTCAAGAAAGGTAATAGTTTCCTTTGACTTCTTTTCTGCGTTCTGTATAATAATAACTGTACTTGCAGCCCCTAGAATAAATAGATTGCCTGCAATAGTACTGCCAGCAGCCAGCGCAACCATTTCTTTTGACGAAGCACCCGCTTCAAGGAGCATAGGGAGATACAAAGCAACAAGTGGAACATTTGAAATAAACTGGCTTAAAACTATGCTTACAATAAAGATCATCAATAGATTTGTTATATTTATGTTCATATTACCAATTATTCCTTGGATGAATCCGCTGTCCCATACACTTTGCATTAGGATGAACATTGAAACAAAAAATATCAATGTCTTCCAGTCTACATTTTTTAGAATCTCATACTTTTGTTTTGCAAGAATTAGTATGGGCAAAGACGCAACTAGTGATATGTAAGTCAGTCTAAAATCAATATTTATTCCGGCAGTAACTATCGATATCTTTAATATTATCATTATTGCAATGAGATAAAGAGAGGCCTTGGATAATCGTGCAAGGCCCTTATTTTTTATTGGCTCTTCTGAATGATTAAGCGAGCCATTATTAAAATTATCTTTGTAGAAAAATCTCAGCACAAAAAATGCAATGACAAGATTTAGCATTGTGGGAACTAAAAGAAATTTAAAAAACAAGATGAATGGATTTTTGATATTACCTTCTAGAGCTATGAGAAGATTCTGGGGATTTCCAATGGGGCTCATCGCACTTCCAATAGTAACTGCAAAGGCAAGAGTCAACAGTAAAAGCTTTGGCGAAGTTTTATGTTTCCTGCTTAGATGAAGAACTACAGGAGTTCCAATTATTGCAAGAGTATCATTCATCAAAAATGCAGATGCAATGCCTATGACGAAAAGTATGAGGATTATTAGTTCATCAGGTGTTTTTGCCCTCTTAAAAATCTTATATGACATATGGGATAGATATCCGCTTTCCTCAAGACCAACACCTACTACAAACATCCCAAATAAGAAAAGGATTACGTCTAGATTAATTGACATTAAAGCGTTAGCTGGCGATATCTGGCCTGTAAGGAGACACGCTAAAGCTCCAAATGTCATCACTTGCCATATCTGTAACTTAATCTTCCCTACCTGTCTTACTGCAATCAATGAAAAAACTACTAGGAGTATTGCTACTGAAATCACAGTGGTTCACTCTTGGGCCCAGTATATAAGCGTTCCTAGATAAGAATAATTAAATAAATATTATTTTATTAGTTAGAATTAATATTAAACGTAGTCTTGTCTGACTGGATAAAAAANNATAGTGGTTGCTTCTCTGAATTTCAATATTTTAGTTTTATCGCCGACTCGTAATTCAAGCTTTCCTTCAAGTACGCTCAATACCTGCTCATTCTCATGGAAATGCTTTGGAAAAGATGAGCCTTCTTCACTTGTCCAGTGGGCAAGAGTAAGGTTCTCTAACTGTATGAATTTGGCCTTGTATCCCGAGTAAATCACTTTTCTTCTCAATGTCATTTAAATTTCTAAACGGCATAATTCTTCTTCTATTTCTTAATCTTTTTAAGTCTAGTATAACGTAGATAAATGATAAATATCAGAAAAATAAAATTAGAGTATGAATCGAAAAGACAGGGAAATAACCGATATCGAGGAAATTGAAAAAATAATCAATAATGCAAAAGTAATAAGAGTTGCAGTATGTGAAAATAACAGACCTTATATAGTTCCATTAAACTTCGGTTATAAAGAAAAATGCATCTATATCCACTCTTCAAAAAAAGGGATGAAAATTGATATTTTGAAAAATAACAATAATGTATCCTTTGAAGTTGATGGTGATCATGAGCTTATTAAATCCGATAAAGCATGCGACTTTTCTATGTCGTACAAAAGTGTTGTTGGATTCGGCAGGACCTATTTCATTTCTGATTTAAAACAAAAAAAACATGCTTTGGATATTATTATGGTCCATTATTCTAACGGTATTTTTGATTACTCCATAGATCAACTAGAAAAAATCTGTATAATTCGGATAGATATAGAATCAATGACAGGAAAAAAATCATAACATTTATATATTAAATTTAATACGATAACTTGCGGGCCCATGGTCTAGTTGGTCATGACGTCNNTGAGTTCGAATCTCAGTGGGCCCACTACTTTTGGATAATTTTTTAAATTAATTGTATTATGTTTTTCTTGATAGATATGGGCGTTTTAGAAATTATTTCAAATTTAGTTGGGACTTTAGATTCTATAATCTGGGGACCCATGATGTTGGTATTATTGGTCGGAAC